>CAVKBJ010000113.1:0-30577 GCA_963654505.1 Lachnospiraceae bacterium | reverse complement strand
GCGCGCCGCGGTCACCGGCAAACGCCGGCGTATCCAGCGCGCGCAGCAGCGGCACGCCGAGCGCAAAGCAGACGGCAGCCTCGCCAAGTCCGACAGTCAGCGCGTTGTAGGCGAGCAGTCCCGCGAACGCGGCGGAGAAACCGGCGCTTTCCCACGCGAGCATCGCGCCGACGATCACCGCGTTGCATACGACCGGCGGCACGGCGGCGAGCCACGCGCTGCGGCATCGCGCCGACCATACGGCGGCGAGCAGCGTGGCGAGCGTACCGACGAGCAGATCGAGCAGCCCGTAGGGGCTGAGAAGATTTGCGATCAGGCAGCCCACGGCAAGGCCGGGCACCGCCGCCTTACGGTCGCGGCAGGGCAGCACGCACAGCGCCTCGCTCAGGCGGAACTGGACGGGTCCGAAGGCAAGGCCGAAGGCGTTGGATACCCACGCGAGCGCGGCATAGACCGCCGCGATCACGGCGGCGCGGGCAAGATCGCGGGCAGAGTATCGCAGTTCCATTAAAATTCGGGGAGTGCCGTCCTGCCGGAGCCGGAGGTCAGATATTCATAATACTGCGCCTCGGTCGCCGCCATGTAGGCCGCGACCCAAAGCGTGCCGATGCCGAGGCACAGCGCGCCGACGATGCCCCAGCCGAGAAAGCTCAGGTCGAGCATGAACTTCTCCCACTTGTGGCCCTTCATCAGACGCTGGCTCTCGTCAAGGCATTCCTTCCAGCCGTATTCCGGGTGATCGTTCTTGACGTAGTAGGTCAAAGAGTAGGCGTATGCCTTCACGATGCCGGGGATGATGAGCAGCAATCCCCACAGGAAAATGAAAATGTCGGAGAGCAGGCCGATGAGCAGCGTGCCGCCGAAATCGTCCTTGAAGCCGCGGAGCAGATCGTTGAGGTTGATCGGCTTGCCCTCGCGCGCCTGCGCGCGGAAGGTGTACTTCTGCGCGTAGAGCAGCGGGCCGGTGACGATGAGCGCGCCGATGCCGGGCAGGATGCTGATCGCGGCGCTGATGGCTGCCGAAACGATCATGCAGAATACCATGCCCAAAAGCCACTGATCCTTGAAGATCCCGCCGCCGAGCTGCGCGCGGGCGGCCGCTTTCCATTCACGTCTTGTCATAATGATACCTTCTTACTTAGTCTTAAATCTTTTTTGCTTTTGTTTTTACAGCAGGTCGGGCAGCCGGCGCACGACCTCCGCGCAGCGCGGGCACAGACCGTCGGCGTTGGCGTCGAGCGAATGCTTCCAGCAACGCGGGCACTTCGTTCCGGCGGCATTTTCGACCTTGACGGCCAGCGTGTCACCGACGGTCAGCTCGACCTTGGAGACAATGAACAGATCGGCCAGCGCCTCGGGGCTTTCGTCCGCGAGGAAGGTGTCGCCCTCGGCCACGGTCAGATGCACGTCGGCCTCGAGACTCTTGCCGATGACCTTCGCCGCGCGGGCCTCCTCAAGCGCGCCGTTGACGGCGGTGCGCACCTCGATAATGCGCTCCCAGCGCGCCATCGTTTCGGCGTCGAGCGCGTAGGCGGCAAAGGGCTTGTTCATTTCGTTGAGCACCACGTTGCGCGCGTCGTCGTCTGCGGTATGCGGCATGGCCAGCCAGATCTCGTCGCAGGTAAAGGCGAGGATCGGCGCGAAGAGCTTGGCGAGCGTCGAGAGCGTGAGGTAAAGCGCGGTCTGTGCGCTACGGCGGGACGCGCTCTCCGCGCCGTCGCAGTACAGGCGGTCCTTCACGATGTCGAGATAGAAGCTTGAGAGCGTGGTCACGCAGAAATCATTCACCGCGTGGGCGATGATGTGGAATTCATAGTCGCCGTAGGACTGCTCGGCTTTCTCGATCAGCTCGTTGAGTCTGGTGACGAGCCAGCGGTCGAGCACCGGCATATCCTCGGGCTTGGTAAGCTGCGCGGGATCGAAGTCCACGAGGTTATCGAGCATGAACTTGCAGGTGTTGCGGAACTTCAGATAGTTTTGGCTGAGTTGCTGGAAGATGGCCTTTGAACAGCGCACGTCCGCGTGATAGTCGGCGCTCGCTGCCCACAGACGCAGAATGTCCGCGCCGTACTCGCTGAACACGTCTGCGGGATCGACGCCGTTGCCGAGCGATTTGTGCATCGCGCGGCCCTCGCCGTCCACCGTCCAGCCGTGGGTGACGCACTCCCGGAACGGCGCGCCCTTGCCGAACGCGCCCACGGCGGTCAGCAGCGAGGACTGGAACCAGCCGCGGTACTGGTCAAGACCCTCGAGGTACATCGTCGCGGGCCAGAAGCCCTGATCCTTCTTCATGGACGCGAAGTGCGTCGAGCCGGAGTCGAACCAGCCGTCGAGCGTGTCCTCCTCCTTGGTGAAGCCGGAGGACTTGCCGCAGTGCGGGCAGGCGAAGCCCTCGGGGAGAATGTCGGCGGCGTCCAGCTCGAACCACGCGTTCGAGCCCTTCTCGGCAAAGAGCTTGCTTACCGCCTCGATCGTCTCGTCGGTGCAGACGGGCTTTCCGCAGTCCGCGCAGTAAAATACGGGGATTGGCAGACCCCAGCGGCGCTGACGGGAGATGCACCAGTCGGCGCGCTCGCGGATCATGCTCTTCATGCGGTCGATGCCCCACGCGGGCACCCAGCGCACGCTGTCGCAGGCGGTGCAGGCTTCTTCCTTAAAGGAATCGACCGAGCAGAACCACTGCGGCGTCGCACGGAAGATGATGGGCTTCTTGCAGCGCCAGCAGTGCGGATAGCTGTGGACGATCTCCTCGCTGGCAAAGAGCGCACCGCTCTCCTTCATGTCGCTCAGGATCACGGGGTTGGACTCCTCCACGCGCATCCCCTCGTACTTGCCCGCGTAGTCGGTGTGGCGGCCCTGATCGTTGACCGGCACCACCATGTCCATGCCGTAGCGGCGGCAGGTCTGATAGTCGTCCGCGCCGAAGCCGGGCGCGGTGTGGACGCAGCCGGTACCGGAGTCCATCGTGACGTAATCCGCCAGCACCAGACGGCTCGTTTTGGGCAGGAAAGGGTGGTCGGCGAGCATATTCTCATAGAAGCTGCCCTCGTGCGTCTCCACGACGGTATAGTGCCCGACCTTGCCGACCGCCATGACCTTTTCGACCAGCGCCTCCGCGACGATGTACATCTCGCCGTTGTCGTCGTTGCGGACGATGGCGTAGCTCTCCGCCGGGTTGAGCGCGATGGCAAGGTTGCCGGGCAGCGTCCAGATGGTCGTCGTCCAAATGACGAAGCTGAGCTTGCTCTTGTCAAGATGGCTGAGCTTGCCGAGGTCGTCGTGCATGGGGAACTTGACGTAAACGGTCGTGCAGGGATCGTCCTGATACTCGATCTCCGCCTCGGCCAGCGCTGTCTCGTCGTGATAGCACCAGTACACGGGCTTGAGGCCCTTGTAGATGTAGCCCTTCTTATACATCGCGCCGAAGACCTTGACCTCCTCGGCCTCGAAGGCGGGATCCATCGTCTTGTAGGGATGCTCCCAGTCGCCGAGTACGCCGATGCGCTTGAAGCCCTCCATCTGGATACCGATGTACTTGTCGGCGTAGGCGTGGCAGGCGGTGCGGAAGTCCGCGACGCTCATGGCCTTGCGGTTGAGCTTCTGCTCCTTGATGATGGCGCTCTCGATGGGCATACCGTGGTTGTCCCAGCCGGGGATATAGGGCGTGTAGTAGCCGCGCATCGCGTAGGAGCGCGTGATAAAGTCCTTGAGGGACTTATTGAGCGCGTGGCCCATGTGCAGTCCGCCGTTGGAGAACGGAGGCCCGTCGTGCAGGGCGAAGCAGGGCTTTCCCTCGTTCTTTTTGAGCATCACGTTGTAGAGGTCCATTTCCTCCCAGTGCCTGAGCATCTCCGGCTCGCGCTTGGGCAGTCCCGCGCGCATGGGAAAACCGGACTTCGGCATATTCAGCGTCGCTTTGTAATCCATGTTTATCTCCTTTTTTATGTGAATGAATTTTTCGGCAAAATAAAAAACGCCCCCGTCCCCAAAGAGACAAAGGCGCTGACCCCTGCGGTACCACTCTTCTTGCCGCGCTTCGGCGCGGCCGCTCAAATGCCGCGATGTAACGGTCGCACCCGTCCGGACTTACTCACTGTTCAGCCCGGCTGCTCCGAGGTGATATTCGCTCTCCGCGCCCCGCTGCCTCGCACCGGCCGGCAGCTCTCTTTGCGGGCGGACGGGGAGCTACTTGTCCTCATCTGCGCAATTTCGCATATCGTGGACATTCTACCCGCATTCTTTCCCTTTGTCAAGGTGGAAAATGCTTGCGAAATCGGCAAAAATGGGCTATACTGTCGGCGAAAACTACGCGAAAGCGACAAATCACGGGAGGGTCCGCCATGATACAGGACATCGAACCGAAGCATCTCTACAACGAATGGAAGCCGAACGCCGTGCCGAAAAAGTCCAGCGCCGTCGTGCAGTTTCGCGGGCGGGACCTGCTCTGCCGCATCGACGACAACGGCTTGAAGCTCCCGAGCCGCGCCATGTTCCCCGACGGCGACGAGGCGTTCACCTATCTTTTAGAGCTCGACGGGCGGGAATACTACCTTCTGCGCGACGAAACACCCCGCGAGCCGGAGGGCTGGAGCTACCGCGACATCAGCCTTTTCCGCACGGAAAAACCGCGCGAGGTCGCCTACGCCGCCGTCAGCGCGTGGCATTTGTGCTCGTGGTACCGCGACGCGAAATTCTGCGGCCGCTGCGGCGCGGCGATGGAGCATGACGTCAGCGAGCGCATGATGCACTGTCCCAAATGCGGCAACATGGTCTTTCCGCGCATCAATCCCTCGGTCATCGTGGCGGTGACACACGGCGATTATATTCTCCTCACGCAGTACGCCAACCGCCCCGGCGCGACGCGCACGGCGCTCATCGCGGGCTTCACCGAGTTCGGCGAGACCTTCGAGCAGACCGTCCACCGCGAGGTGATGGAGGAGGTCGGCCTCAAGGTCAAGAACCTGCGCTACTACAAGTGTCAGCCGTGGGGCATCAGCGGCAACATCATGATGGGCTACTGGTGCGAGCTGGACGGGGACGACGACACCATCCGTCTCGACGACTTCGAGCTGGCGGACGGCGCGTGGGTCAGCCGCGCGGAGCTGCGGGCAGGCTACAAGGGCAACGACGTTGCCCTCACAAGCGAGATGATCTCCCGCTTTGCCGAGGGGCGCGAGCACGAGCCGGTCTGAGCCGTATCCATAAGGAAAGCGCGGGGCGAAAATGCCCCGCGCTTTTTTCATGTGACGTCCCGCCAGCCCTCGGACGCGGGCGTTTCGACGCCCATGTCCTCAAGCGCCGCGAGCGTTTCCGTCATCTGCGGCGTAACGGTCACGTTGACGGCCATTGTGGTATCATCCGCTTCGGTCGCCAGCCCAACTCCCCCGCGGGCACTGTACCACCACAGCATCAGCTCCACGTAGAACCCGCCGCTGTAGCGCGTGTCCTCAAAGAGCGAGGCGGTGACGCCCGACTGGCCGTCGCGCCGCAGCGCGGCGGCGAGCGTTTCGGCCTGCGCCGCGGTCAGCTCCGTGCCACTGTTGGTGGAGTAGCCCTCATCCGTAATGACAACGTCGCACCACCCGCCGGTGAGATATGCGTCCTCCTCGTCCGCCAGATCGCCGAGCGTGCGGTCGAGCATGGCCTCAGGGCAGTTGAGCAGCGCGGTCATCGTCTGCGCGACGGAGCCTCCCTCGTTCAGCTCACCGGCATACGCGCGGCAGTCGCCGTAGCTGCGGCGCACCGTGCTCCCGTCCGCGAGCGTGTAGTTGACGGTAAAGTAGAGGTACGAAACGTCCCCGCCGCTTTCGACGCTCGAGCCCTGCTCACGGAGCTGACGCTCCTTGTCGGCGATCATCGCGCGGTGGGCGGCGAGCACAAGGTCGATGCTCTCCCGCTCGTCAAGGGCGCAGCTCATGTAGTCGCCGTTCGAGGAGAGGTAAACGGTGACGGTCTGCACCTCGTCCGCGTCAGGCGTATAGCCCTCGTAGCCGGTGAGGTCGAGCGACATACAAAAGCCGAAGCACACGAGCAGCACCGAGAACACCGCCGCGCCCGCGCGGCTCGTGCGCCACACGCGGAAGCTCTTTTGCAGCAGCATTTCCGCGCCGAAGTAGCCGAGCAGCCCCGTAAAGACCATGCAGGCGATAGTGCCCGCAAGGGAGTACTGCCCGTTATAAAGGTCCATGCCGAACACGAGAAGATAGATGAGCTGGCCGAGCGAGAGCGCCGAGCAGAACGCCGCGCCGTACTTGAAGATGGGCCGCGCCCACGGCACGGTGACGATGGAGCCGCTCGCCTCGCTCGCGCGTTTTTTATAAACGAGCAGGCCGAGCGCGGCAAGCGCCAGTCCAACGGCGGCGTAGACGCCGAGCAGCCCGAGCCCGGTAAGCGTGAACCGGTCTGTCGGAACGGATTCGACCAAAGCGCCGTAGCTGTCGTAAACGTAGTTGTATTCTCTTTCCACGCGCAGCGTATTGGCCAGCTTCCACAGCGGTGAGAGGGCCGCGAGGGTATCGGGCGAGGTGTAGCCGCTGTAGCCGTAGAGAAAGTTTCCGGCGAAAAGCCGCACGAGAGCCTCCACGCCGGCGGCGAGGACGTTCAGGATGCCGTAGAAAACGGGCGCTGCCAAAATCTGCCCGGTGAACATCATGCACAGCACGCCGAAGGAGTAGAAGAACAGCACGGCGAGCACGGCCGCTGACAGCGCGGCGCCGAGCGTGGCGGCGTCCAGCGCGCCGAAGCAGGCGGCGGTGACGCCCGCGAGCGCGAAGGTCAGCGCGAGCGAGGAGAGCATACAGGCAAGGCCGCTGAGGTAGCCGGTCACGTACAGCGTCTCCCGCCGCACGGGCATGGCGTGGAAGCCCTGCGTCGCCCTCGGGCTGGTAAGGTAGGCGAACACCGCCATCGCGAAGAAGATGCCGAAGATCACCGCCATCGCAAGCCCGCCGTAGGCGCCGGTCTGAAGGATGTACTCCGAAACGTCCTCCGTCACCCAATACTTGCGGTGGCCGGCCAGCTTGGCGAGCATCGGAACGGGCAGGGCCAAGAGCCAAATGAGCGTATAGCCGAACCACAGCGGCCAAAAGCGCTGTAAATTCTTGCGGAAAAGCGTGCGGTTAAAGTACGATGTCGCGGACTGCATAGTCGGCACCTCCCAGCTCATAGATGAAAATTTCCTCCAGCGTCAGCGGCACAGCCTCCATGTACACGGGGTCGAGCGCCGCGAGCCGCTCGGTGATCTGCTGCGTATTGCCGCGGAAGATGATGGTGAACATCCGCCCGAGGCGGCTCTCGTGGAGAGGCTTCAGCCCCTCCGGCAGCGCCGGCGCGTCCTCGCCGCGGAACACGACCTGCATCTTCACCGTGTTCTCCTGCAATTCCGAAAGGCTGCGTTCGAGCAGCACCTTTCCCCTGTTCATGATGCCGACGTGGTCGCACACGTCCTCCAGCTCGCGCAGGTTGTGGCTGGAAACGAGCACCGTCGTGCCGCGCTCGGCCACATCCTGCATGATCAGTCCCCACACCTGCCGGCGCATGACGGGGTCGAGTCCGTCCACCGGTTCATCCAAAATGAGGTAGTCCGGCATACAGCACATCGCCAGCCAGAACGCCGCCTGCTTCTGCATTCCCTTGGAGAGCCGGCGGATCGACTGCCGCTCGTTGAGCGAAAAGACGCCGCGCAGCTTCTCGTAGCGCTCCATGTTAAACTGCGGATAGAACCCGCGGCAGAACCGCATCATATCCCGCAGGCTCGACTGCGTAAAATAGAACCAGTCGTCGGGAATGGAGGCGATGCGCCGCTTGATCGCCACATTCTCCCACACGCCCTCGCCGTCCACGGCGAGGGCGCCGCTGTCCTGACGGTACACGCCCGTCAGATGGCGCAGCAGCGTGGACTTGCCCGCACCGTTCGGCCCCACAAGTCCGTAGATCGCGCCGCGCGGCACGGTCACGCTCACGCCGTCGAGCGCGGCGAAGCCGTCAAAGGTCTTTACCAGATCACGAATTTCGATCATTTCTCTTCCTCCTCCCGATAGATGGCCTCCAGCTCGGAGGCGGTCATGCCGAGGGCAAACAGCTCGCGCACCGTCTCCCGCAGCGTCTCCGTCAGCGCAAGGCGGCGCTCGTCGTCCTGTGGGCGTTTGCCGCACACGGCGAAGCTGCCCTTGCCGGGCACCGACACAGCGTAGCCCTCCGTCTCCAGCTCGCTGTAGGCGCGCTGGATGGTGTTGGGATTGATGGCAAGCTGGCTCGCCAGCGCGCGCACCGAGGGGAGCCGTTCCCCATCCGCGATGACGCCCGTGACGATCAGCCGCCGCAGTCCGTCGCGCACCTGCTCGTAGATCGGGCGCGCGTCGCGATAATTCAAGGTGATCATAGCAGCACTCCTATCGGTTCATCAGAATGACGACGGCGGCGAGCACCACCACGACGATCGCGCCCACGCCGGCGGACAGGATAGAAAAGGACATTTCACCATCACTCCAAACTGTATTAAGCGTATTAGTACAGTTAGAATAGCACGGGTAGAGCAATGTGTCAAGTATTTTTCGGAAATTGGCGGAACGTCACAGAAGAATGATAAGAGATCGTTAAAAATTTATCTATTGTGCTAAATAGTCATAATGACTAAATTTAATATTTTTAAACTGGTATTTTAACAAAAATGGAGAAAGTGCCGCCTGGCGGTTGCTTTTAGACGGAAAGTCTGCTATCTTATTATCATGTCAGGGCATCATTTTTAATATGCTCTTTCAATAAAGGCGAATAAAATCGCTGCTTTCAGGAGAGGGGAAAAAGCTATGGAAACCTTTATTGCACTAAACAGCAAGATCAACAGCTTCGTGTGGGGCCCCATCATGCTGGCGCTGCTCGTCGGCACCGGCATCTATATGACCTTCCGCTGCGGCGCGCCGCAGTTCACGAAGTTCGGCCACGCCATGAAGAACACGCTCGGCAGGATCTTTGAAAAGCACGAGGCGGGCGAGGGCGAGGTCACACCGTTCCAGGCAGTCTCGACAGCGCTGGCCTCCACGGTCGGCACCGGCAACATCGCCGGCGTCACCGGCGCGATCGTTCTCGGCGGCCCCGGCGCCGTGTTCTGGATGTGGGTCTCCGCCCTGTTCGGTATGTGCACCAAGTTTTCCGAGGTCACGCTGGCGGTCAAGTACCGTGAGCGCAACGAAAAGGGCGACTGGTGCGGCGGCCCGATGTACTACATCAAGAACGGTCTCGGCCCGAAGTGGAAGTGGCTGGCCGTCACTTTCTCCGTGCTCGGCGCCATCGCCGCATTCGGCATCGGCAACATCGCACAGATCAACTCCATCGCGGACTCCGTCAACGCCGTCGCGCAGGCCTTTGATCCCAATGCGGTCGAGTCCAAGGGCACCATCGCCCTCGTCACCGGCATCGTCGTCGCCGTGTTCGTAGGCTTCGTGCTCATCGGTGGCCTCAAGCGCATCGGTCAGGTCACCGAGCTGTTTGTGCCGTTCATGGCCATCATCTACATCGTCTGCGCGCTGGTCGTCGTCATCGCCCACGCGAGCACCATCCCCGCTGTGCTTGTCTCCATCTTCAAGGGCGCGTTCAATCCCTCCGCCGTCGTCGGCGGCGCCGCGGGCATCTCGATCCGCATGGCTATGACCAAAGGCGTCGGTCGCGGCGTGTTCTCCAACGAGGCCGGCCTCGGCTCCGCGCCCATCGCGCACGCCGCCTCCTCCGAGAAGAATCCCGTCAAGCAGGGCCTCTACGGCATCTTTGAGGTGTTTATGGACACCATCGTCATCTGCTCGCTGACCGCGCTCGTCGTGCTCTGTTCCGGCGCTGCCGAGGGCAGCTACGGCAACGTCGACGTCGCCGGCGCCGCCACCACCATCAAGGGCTTTTCCAGCGTGTTCGGCCCCAAGATTGGCTCCATGGTTCTCGCGATCGGTCTTCTGCTCTTCGCCACCTCCACGATCCTCGGCTGGGCGCTCTACGGCACCCGCTGCGCGGAGTTCCTGTTCGGCTCCAAGGTCATCATTCCCTATCAGATTCTTTTCTGCATCGTCTGCGTCGCCGGTGCGGTCGCGGATCTCGGTCTTGTGTGGGATATCTCCGATACCCTCAACGGCCTCATGGCGATCCCGAACCTCATCGCGGTCCTGCTGCTCAGCCCCGTCGTCATCAAGCTGACGAAGGAATACTTTGCCGGTGTGAAGGCAGGCAAGCTGCAATAAGCGCAGACTCGGTCTTCCTCGGCGGGACGAACCATTCGGTTCGTCCCGCTTTTTTTGCCACAGCGCGGAATATTTTGCAGATTTCCCTTTACAATAAGGAAAAGCCGTGGTATGATACCAAAGCGTGTGAAGGCGCGCAGGAGCATACCCGAACTTAGGACGCGGATCGTCACCTGTCCCGCCGCTCAGTTCCGGGTGAATTTGAAGAAAGGTGGAAACACAACTATGATGCTCAAAGACCAGAAAACCGCCATTATCGAAGCCAACCGCACCCATGAGGGCGACACCGGCTCCCCCGAAGTCCAGATCGCCATCCTCACCGAGCGCATCAACCAGCTCACCGAGCACCTCAAGGTCCACGCGCACGACAATCATTCCCGCCGCGGCCTTTACAAGATGATCGGTAAGCGCCGCAGCCTGCTCGATTACCTCATGAAGAAGGACATCGAGCGCTACCGTGCCATCATCGCCAAGCTCGGCATCCGTAAGTAAGAGACAATATGCGCGGGGGAAGTTTTTCTTTTCCCGCGTGTTTTGCTATCTTGTGCCCGCGCATTTTTCCAAAATGGGGGCCGATTCCCGCATTTAGCAGTTGATCTTGTCCGCGAAGCCTTCGCGGCTGAGCTCAAGTGCTAAAGGGTCGGACAAGGCTCCCGACAAAATCTGAAAAGGAGTACGATCATGTCCACCATCATCACCCACAGACAGTTTCCCGGCTACCACAAGTACGAAATGGAGCTGGCCGGTCGGCCGCTGACGCTCGAGGTCGGCAAGCTGGCCGAGCTGGCCAATGCCGCCGTTATGGTCGGCTACGGCGACACCCGCGTACTCGTCTGCGCCACGGCGTCCGCCCGCCCGCGCGACGGCATCGACTTCTTCCCTCTGAGCGTTGACTTTGAGGAAAAGATGTATTCCGTCGGCCGCATCCCCGGCAGTTTCAACCGCCGCGAGGGCCGCCCCGGTGAGAAAGGCATTTTGACCAGCCGCGTCATCGACCGCCCCATCCGCCCGCTTTTCCCCTATGATTTCCGCAACGACGTGTCCATCATGGCGACGGTCATGGCCGTCGATCACGACTGCTCGCCCGAGGTCGCCGCGCTCATCGGCACCTCCGCCGCGCTCGCCATCTCCGACATTCCATGGAACGGGCCGGTCGGCGCGCTGAAGGTCGGCCTTGTAAACGGCGAGCTGGTGCTCAACCCCACGAGCGCGCAGCGCAAGGTCAGCGACCTTGATGTGACCGTGGTATCCACCGGCAGGAAGGTCGTGATGATAGAGGCCGGTGCGAACGAGGTCGATAACGACACCATGTACCGCGCCATCGAGCTGGCCCACAACGAGAACCAGAAGCAGATTGAGCTGATCAATAAGATGGTTGCCGAAATCGGCAAGCCCAAGTTCGACTATCCGCACGCCGACTTCAATCAGGAGCTGTTCGACAAGATCGTTGAAAACTTCATGGACGAGGCCAAGGCCGCGATGGACACCGACGATAAGAACGTCCGCGAGGCCCGCTGGAACGAGATGATCGAGCACTGGCACGAGAAGTACCTCGAGGAATATCCCGACATGGATCAGTACCTCGACGAGTTCACCTACAAGTTCCAAAAGAAGATCGTCAAGGCGTGGCTGCTTGAGGGCCACCGCGTTGACGGCCGCCAGAAGAACGAGATCCGCCCGCTTGCCGCCGAGGTCGGCGTGCTGCCCCGCGTCCACGGCTCGGGCCTGTTTACCCGCGGGCAGACGCAGGTGCTCTCCGTATGCACGCTTGACACGCTCAGCGCCAATCAGAAGCTCGACACCATTTGGGAAGAGACTGAGAAGCGCTATATGCACCACTACAACTTCCCCGGCTACTCCGTCGGCGAGGCCAAGAGCGCGCGCAGCCCCGGCCGCCGCGAGATCGGTCACGGCGCGCTCGCCGAGCGTGCGCTGCTTCCTGTCATTCCGCCGGTCGAGGAGTTCCCCTATGCCATCCGTGTGGTCTCTGAGGTCGTTTCCTCCAACGGCTCGACCTCGCAGGGCTCCATCTGCGGCTCCACGCTCGCGCTGATGGACGCCGGCGTACCCATCAAGGCCCCCGTCGCGGGCATCTCCTGCGGCCTCATTCAGGATGATAACGGCGGCTTCACCACGTTCATCGACATTCAGGGCGTGGAGGACTTCCACGGCGAGATGGACTTCAAGGTCGCCGGTACGAAAAAGGGCATCACCGCCATTCAGATGGACCTCAAGAACGACGGCCTGACTATGGCCATCATCAAGAACTCGCTGGAGATCACCTACGACGCGCGCGTGCAGATCCTCGACCAGATCATGCTGCCGGTCATCGCCGAGCCGCGCGCCGAGGTCAGCCCCTACGCGCCCAAGATGATCACCATGCACATCGATCCCGACCGCATCCGCGAGGTCATCGGCAAGGGCGGCAGCGTCATTCAGAAGATCGTGGCTGACACCGGTGCGAAGATCGACATCGACGACGACGGCACCATCCACATCGCCTCCGCCGACGCCGCGGCCTGCGACGCCGCGAAGAAATGCATCGACGACATCGTGTTCGTGCCCGAGGTCGGCAAGCTCTACTACGGCCGCGTGGTGCGTCTGATGCAGTTCGGCGCGTTCGTGGAGATCGCCCCGGGCAAGGACGGCCTCGTACACATCTCCAAGCTCGATAAGAAGCGCGTGGAGAAGGTCGAGGACGTGGTCACTGTCGGCGACATGATCTGGGTCAAGTTCATGGAGATCGACGAGAAGGGCCGCTGGAACCTCTCCCGCAAGGACGCGCTCATGGAGATCGAGGCCCAGCAGGGCGCCGCCAAGGCGCAGTAAGCGAAAAGCGATCGCACAAAATAAGAGCACCGTCTGACGGTCAAGGGGGCGCGGTTTTTCCGCACCCCCTTTTCATTTCCGACGTTTTGTGGTATCATATAAAAAAGTTGACTATCATCAGGGAGGACGCCGCCATGCCGGACACCATCGCCGCCATCGCCACCGCGCAGGGAGCTGCCGCGGTCGGCATCGTGCGCATCAGCGGCGCGCGGACACCGCACATACTCGACGCGCTGTTCACCCCGACGAGCGGCATTCCCGCGTCAAGGCTGCCGCCGCGCCGCATGACCTACGGCACGGTGTGGGACGCCGAGGGCCGCACGCTTGACCATGCGCTGGCGGTGGTATTCTCCGCCACGCACAGCTACACCGGCGAGGAGAGCGCGGAGCTGCACTGTCACGGCTCGCCCGTCGTTTTGCAGGAGGTCCTGCGCGCCGCCTTTGCCGCGGGCGCGCGGCAGGCGCGGGCAGGCGAGTTCACCGAGCGCGCGTTCCTGAACGGCAAAATGGATCTCACTGAAGCCGAAGCGGTCATCGACCTCATCGACGCGGAAACCGCCGAGGCCGCCCGCAACGCTGCCGCTCAGGTGGACGGTGCGCTGCGCCGCCCCATCGAACAGGTCTACGACGCGCTGCTCGACCTCACAAGCCGCTTCTACGCCGTGGTGGACTATCCCGACGAGGACATTGAGGACGCGACCTTTGCCGAAACGAAGCGGACGCTCGCTGAGAGCGAACGGACGCTCTCTTTCCTGCTCGGCACTTTCGCGCGCGGGCGCGTGCTCAAAAGCGGCGTGGCGGCCGCCATCGTCGGCGCGCCGAACGCGGGCAAAAGCTCGCTTCTCAACGCGCTTGTCGGCTATGACCGCGCCATCGTCACGGACATTCCCGGCACGACGCGCGACACCGTGGAGGAAAAGACCGTGGTCGGCGGCGTACTGCTGCGGCTGATCGACACGGCGGGCATCCGTGAGACGGACGACACTGTGGAACGGCTCGGCGTGGAGCGCAGCCGCAGGGCGGTCGAAAACGCCGACCTCATTCTCGCGCTGCTCGACGGCAGCGCGGAACCGTCCGCGTACTCGGAGGAGCGGCTCGCGCCGCTCGAGCTTGCGGCAAAAAGCGGCAAGCCGTGGCTGCTGCTGCTGACCAAATCCGACCTCGGCGGCGGAATGGGCGTCATACCCGACGCCGACCGGTACAAGCCGGAAGCGGTCGTTTCGATCTCCTCCGTGACGCACGAGGGCTTCGGCGAGCTGGAGCAGGCGATAAAGGCCCTCTATCCCGCGCCGCCCGCCGGCGGCACACTGCTGACAAACGCACGGCAGGCCGAGGCGGTCGGACGTGCGCTCGACGCCGTCCGCGCGGCGAAAGACGCGCTCACCGCGGGCATGACGCCCGACGTGGTGCTCACCGAAGCCGAGGGCGCGCTTTCCTCACTCGGCGAGTTGACCGGCCGCACAGCACGCGAGGACATGGTCGCGCGCATCTTCGAGCGCTTCTGCGTCGGAAAATGAGCAGAAGTGCGCCGTTCGCAGAAAATTCTTGATATTATATTAACATTCTGATACAATACTGGCATTCTATGGAATACCGAAATCACCGTCCAAAAGGGCCATGCACCTGCGGCCCGGAAAGGAATTTCATGCGCGACTATATCATTATGACGGATAGTTGCTGCGATCTGAGCCGGCAGGAGATCGACGAGTTCGGTCTCACCGTTCTGCCGCTCTCTTACACGATCGACGGCAGCACCTACCTCAATACGCCGGATCATGCCGATATGTCCCCCGAAGACTTTTTCGCAAGGATCGCCGCCGGCTCGGACTGCACCACCTCCGCCGTCAACGTCGGCCAGTTCGACGAGGCGATGCGCAGGGTGCTCGACGCGGGCAGGGATATCCTCTGCATCTGCTTTTCCAGCGCGCTCTCGACCACCTATCAGTCCGCCTGCATCGCGGCGGACGAGCTGCGCGGCGAGTATCCCGAGGCGAGGATCATCGTCATCGACTCGCTCTCCGCTTCACGCGGGCAGGGTATGCTGCTCTACCGCGCGGTGCAGGAGCGCCGCCGGACGGGCACGGACATTGAGACATTGGCGGAGTACGTGCGCTCGATCATTCAAAGCCAGTGCCACTGGTTCTTCGTGGACGATCTCAACCATCTCAAGCGCGGCGGCCGCGTGAGCGCGACAGCGGCGTTCGTCGGCACGGTGCTGGGCATCAAGCCCGTCCTGCACGCCGACAGCGAGGGCCGTCTCATTCCCATGAGCAAGGCGCGCGGCACAAAGGCCGCGCTCAAGGCGCTCGTGGATAAGGTGGAGGAGCTGGGCGTCGAGCCAGACAAGAACCAGCCCATGTTCATCTGCCACGCCGCCTGCCCCGACTCCGTGGCCTACGTCAAGGAGCTTCTGCACGAGCGCTTCGGCGTGACGGACGTGCGTGACGGCTATATCGGCCCCGTCGTCGGCGCGCACACCGGCTGCGGCACGCTGGGCCTGTTCTTCGTGGCGACACAGCGATGAAGTGGCTGGAGCTGCATATCGACACCTCACGCGCCGGCTTGGAGCCGGTCAGTGAGCTGCTGCGCGAGCAGGGCGTCGAGGGCCTCGTCATCGATGATGAGGCGGATTTTAAGGACTTTCTGGAAAACAACCACCAGTATTGGGATTATGTGGACGAAGAGCTGCTGGAGGAAAAGCACGGCAAATGCCGCGTGACCTTCTACCTTGAAGAGAGCGAGAGCTGCTTTTCCGCGCTCGCGGGCATCCGCATCGCGCTTTCGGCGCTCAAAAAAGAGCGCCCGGAGTACGCGCCGCTGCTGCTGACGATGGAAAACGTGGAGGACGCCGACTGGGAAAATAACTGGAGGCAGTTCTATAAGCCGATGGAGATCGGCGAGCGGCTTCTGGTGATCCCCGAGTGGGAGCAGGCAAGGCCGACGGAGCGCGTGCAGCTCATTCTCAATCCCGGCCTGACCTTCGGCACCGGCAGCCACGCGACAACGCGGTTATGCCTGACCGCGCTGGAAAAGCACATCCGCGGCGGCGAAAAGATCCTTGATCTCGGCTGCGGCAGCGGCATTCTCTCCATCGCGGCGCTGCTGCTCGGCGCAAGGGACGCCTTCGCCTGCGACATCGACGACAAGTGCGTGGGCGTCGCCTACGAAAACGCCGCACTCAACGGCATCGGTAGGGAGCACTACACCGTCCGCGCGGGGGACGTGCTCAGCGACAGAAGGCTCGCGCGTGAGTTCGGCGGCGACTACGACATTGTGGTGGCGAACATCGTCGCGGACGTTATCATCGCGCTTTCGACCAGAGTGCGCCCGCTGCTGAAGGCGGGAGGGCTGTTCCTCTGCTCCGGCATCATCGACGACCGCGCCGTTGAGGTCGCGGACGCGCTCCGCGCCGCCGGCTGGGAGATCGCGGAAACGCGCGAGAGCGAGGGCTGGTTCTCCTATCTCTGCAAATAAAAAAGGAAAGCTGTCCGTGAGACAGCTTTCCTTTTATCATAGGATTTATTCTGCGTCCTGCATGGCCTTCGCGGCGGCGACGGCCTTCTCCTGCGCGTCGGCAGAGCACTGCTCGTAGCGCACGAAGTGCATGGTGAACGAGCCGCGGGACTGGGTCATCGAGCGCAGGTCGATGGCGTAACTCATCAGCTCGGCCTCGGGGCACTCGGCCTCGATGACCTGCTCGCCGTCACCGGTCGGGGTCATGCCCATGACGCGGCCGCGGCGCTTGTTGAGGTCTCCGAGGATATCGCCCATGTACTGATCGGGTACGGTGACCTTGAGCTCGCAGACCGGCTCGAGCAGAACGGGGGACGCCTCGGGCATAGCAGCCTTGTAGGCGAGGTTCGCGGCGGTTTTGAACGCAATTTCGGAGGAATCAACGGGATGATAGGAGCCGTCGTAAAGCACGGCCTTGAGGTTCACGACCGGATAGCCTGCGAGCGGGCCGTGGACACAGGCCTCGCGCAGGCCCTTTTCAACAGCGGGGAAGAAGTTCTTGGGTACGCTGCCGCCGAACACCTCCTCGGCAAAGACCATCTCCTCGCTCTCCTCGTTGGGCTCGAAGCGAACCCACACATCGCCGAACTGGCCGCTGCCGCCGGTCTGCTTCTTATGGCGGCCCTGCTTCTGCACGGTCTTGCGGATCTTCTCGCGGTAGGGCACACGCGGGGTGTCAAGCTCGGCGTCCACGCCGAAGCGGGTCTTGAGCTTGCTCACGAGCACGTCGATCTGAATATCGCCCGCACCGGAGACGACCATCTGATGCGTCTCGGCGTTGTTGACGACGGTAAAGGTCGGATCTTCCTCGTTCAGACGGTTGAGGCCGGTGCCGAGCTTTTCCTCCTGACCGCGCGTCTTGGGCGCGATGGCGCGGGAATAGCACGGCTCGGCGTAGGGCATACCGGCGAGCTTGACGATGCTCTTGGGGTCGCAGAGCGTGTCGCCGGTCTTGACACGGTCCATCTTGGCGATGGCGCCGATGTCGCCGCAGCAGATCTCCTTGACCTCCTCGTTCTTCTTGCCCTTGAGGGTGTAAAGGCGGCCGAGCTTTTCGGTGTTGCCGGTGGTGGTGTCATAGAGCGCCATATCGCCGGTGATCTTGCCGCGCACGACCTTGACGAGCGAGAACTTGCCGTACTGATCGGAAACGGTCTTAAAGACGATGGCGGCGGTGGCGCCGCTCTCATCGTGAGCGACCTCGATGGCGTTGCCGTCGTCGTCCTGCGCGGCTTCGGCGGGCATATCGGTGGCGATGGGAACGAGGTCGAGCACGGTCTGCATCAGCATCTCAACGCCGAGACCGGAAATGGCGCTGCCGCAAAGCACGGGGGCGACGCTGCCGTCGCGCACGCCGAGCTTGAGGCCTCTGGCGATCTCTTCCGCGGAAAGCTCCATCGTCTCGAAGAACTTCTCCATCAGCTCCTCGTCGGCGCCGGCGGCGGCTTCCATCAGCTCGGCGCGCAGCGTCTCGACCTCGTCGGCGATGTCGGCGGGAATGGCGCACTCGGCGGCCTTGCCGCCCTTGACCTCGTAGGCTTTGTTGTGCAGCAGATCAACGATGCCCGTGACCTTCTTGCTGCCGTCGATGATGGGCGCGACGATGGGGGCGACAGCGGTGCCGAACTTGCCCTTGAGCGCCTCGAAGCAGGCGGTATAATCGCTGTTCTCCTCGTCGGTGCGGTTGATGAAGATCATGCGCGGCTTGCTGCCGAGCATCTTCCAGCAGCGCTCGGCACCGACGGAAAGACCGTCCTTCGCGCCGCAGACCAGCACGGCGCACTCCGCCGCGCGGATGCCGGAGAGGACCTCGCCCGCGAAATCGAAGTTGCCCGGTGTGTCGAGCACGTTGATCTTCACATTCTTATACTTCACGGGAGCGACAGCGAGGGAAATGGAGATATTGCGCTTGATCTCCTCCGCGTCATAGTCGCAGGTGGTGTTTCCGTCGGTGACCTTGCCAAAGCGGTCGGTGCCGCCGGTCATAAAGAGCATACTCTCAGCGAGGGTGGTTTTGCCGCTGCCGCCGTGGCCGAGCAGCACGATGTTGCGAATGTCTTTTGCACTCATAGGGGTTCATGTCTCCTTCCAGATCGTAATTCCCTTGCGGGAAGTCACTTCAACACTTCAATTATATAATATTCTTTTCGTCAATACAACTATTGTAATTATAGAAGTTTTGCGGTCATTTTTGCTAAAAATGCTCAATAGCGGTCCACCCATAAGCCCTCGATGAGCGCCGCGAGCGCCCAAAGCAGCAGATAGAGCAGCATCGAGACCGGCGTGAGCGCGCTGTACGCGCCGATGAAGGTGAGGTAAAACGCCAGCAGAGCGGACACCGCGCTGCTCGCGAGCGAGAGTACGGCGGCCATGCGCACGGCGTGGGCGAGCCGCTTGCTGCCGACGGCGATCTCGGCGTAGGGCATCAGTCCCTCGCGGTAAAGGAGCGCGTAGGGGTGCTCGCCGTCCCTCTCCGAGAGCGCGAGTCGCGTGGAGATGGTGGGATAGACCGCGTGGGCGTCGGTGCCGAACTTCCGCTTTAAGAGCGCGGGTGTGATGCTGCCGTCGCGCACGGCGAGCACGGGCGTGATGCGGTTGCGCCGCAGCGCGTGGAGCGCCCAGTCCACATTCTCCGCCGCCGTGTACTTGACGGCGAAGATGGCGATGAGCGCGCCGTCCACGGCGAGGAACGCACCGGTCTTGAGGCTCAGCCCGCCCGGCATCGTGACGTGCATCTTGCGGCAGAAAGCGGCGGTGCCGAAAAGCACCGTTTCGCCATGAATGAGGCCGGAAACGCCGCCCTCCTCATAAAAGCTCAGGTCGTCGAGCGGTTCGAGCCTGCCGCCCTCGCCCTCAAGCAGCGTGTCGAACAGCCGGCTCAGGCCGCTCTGCGAGGCGTGAGCCATCGTAGCGGCATAAGAGATGACCTTGCCGCTCTCCTCGCCGTAGATCTTCAGCCCGTTCAGGCTGACCGTTCCGGGCGGAAAGAGGTCGGTGTCGGTGAGAATGACGCAGTTGCTCCGACGCAGACGCTCCGCGCCGACGTAGCCGGCGAGCGCGCTGCCGGACTTGACGAAACGCTTCGTCAGACGGTGTAATGGGAGAGAATAGCTCAACGGAAAGGCAAGCATATTGACCGCCGTGAGCAGCACGCCCCAGTTCCAGAGAAACAGCAGCCGGTCGCCGCGGCGCAGCGTGGCGAGCACGGCGAACACGAACGAGGCGGTGAGCAGCACGGGCAACAGCACGTTCTGCCAGTGCGAGGCGGCGTCCTCCTTCTGCGCGCAGCGGGAGAAGCCCCGCGCGCCTCCGCGGCGCTTCGCGGCGCCGCCAGCGGTAACGGTAACGAGATAGTCCGGCTCGCCGACCGCCGCGATGCGGAAGGTATCGTACAGCGCGCCGAAAAGCAGCGCGCGCCCGAGCAGGGCGCAACTCATGCCGAGCATGGCGACAGCGTGAAACGGAGCGGCGAGCGCCGCGCGCTCGGGCAGGAAAAAGCACAGCACCGCGTCGGCGAGCGTGACGATGCAGGCAAGCGAGGAGAGCAGCTCATAGGTGACCGTTTTTGCGCGGAGCTGCTCGAAGCCGTAAACGAACACATCGCGTCCGAGGACGCAGACAAGAAGCTCGGCGATGAGAAACGGCAGGCAGTTGAGCAGTCTTTCCCCGGCAAAGAGCGCGGGCATGACGCCGAAATGGTCGAGCAGCAGCGCCAGCCAGGAAAGCGCCGTGACAGACAGCGCGGCCTGTGCGCTGCGCAGCCCCGCGCGTGCGTCGCTCCGGTAATCGGCGGCCAGCTCGCCCGCGTCCGGTTCGGGAGAGTCGTCCCGTTCGCCGAAATCTTCGGTGAAGAGATCCTCCGGCTCGTCCGGCTCGTTCGGTTCCTCCCGCGGCGGCTCCTCCTCCGTATCGGAATAAAGCTGCTCGGTGTCCCGCATTTTTTTGCGTGAGAACAGCCAGCGGCGCTTCGGCGGCAAAAGCTCGGGCGGCTCCTCCGCGCCGTCCTCGTCGAGAACGGACTGCACGGTGCTCTCAAGCACCTCCCGCAGACTCACGGTGTTCTCCTGCGCCGGCTCAACAGCTGCCGGTTCTTCCTGCGGCGCTTCCGGCTGTGTGGCGTTCCCTTTGATCCGCACGGCAGGCTGCGGCTCGGACAGCTCGACGCTCTCCGGTTCCTCGGCGGCCTTGCCGCCTCCCTCCGAAGAACCGAACTCCGCGAGGATGCTCTCAAGCGTCAGCTCCGCGTCGTCCGACGCGCTGCGGGCCGCGCCGCGCAGCAGCAGCTCGGACTCAGCGAGCGTTTGTTCAAATTCCTGTTCCTTTATGCGATCCATGCAAAGACCTCGTGAATGACCGGGCGCGTCAGCCAAGTCGCTGGCGCACAGCCTCGTAGAGCAGAATGGCGGCGGCGGCCGAAGCGTTGAGCGAGGAGATGTGTCCCTTCATCGGGATGCTCACGAGAAAGTCGCAGCCCTCGCGCACGAGCCGCCCCATACCGTCGCCCTCGCTGCCGATGACGATGGCGGCGGGGCCCTTGAGATCGGCGTCGTACAGGCTCATCGTGCCCTCGGCGGCGGTACCGAACACCCACACGCCCTGCTGCTGAAGTTCTTTCAAAAGCGCCGGGATATTCGGCACCCGGGCGACGGGCAGATAGCTCACCGCGCCCGCGCTCGTCTTGCCGACGATGCTCGTCAGCCCCGCGCTGCGGCGCTTGGGGATAATGACGCCGTGCGCGCCCGCGCACTCCGCCGTGCGGATGATCGCGCCGAGGTTGTGCGGGTCGCTGATCTCGTCGCACACGACCAGCAGCGGCGCTTCGCCGCGCTCGCGGGCGATGGCCAAAAGATCCTCCACGCTCGCGTACTCGCGCACGGCGGCGAGGGCGATAACGCCTTGGTGCGCCTTGGTCGCACTCATATAGTCGAGCTTGCGGCGGTCGGCCTCGACCACCACCACGCCCGCCGCTCGGGCGGTGGAGGCGATGTGTCCGAGCGTTTTGTCCGTCTCGCCGCGAGCGATGAAAATCTTATCAATGGGCGTGCCGGCGCGCAGCGCCTCGGTCACGGCGTTGCGCCCCTCGATGAGACCGTCCGCCTCCGCGTCGCGCTCGCGCATGGGAACTCTTTCCTCCGTCCGGCGCTCGCGGGGCGGGCGCTTTGCTTCGTATTCCTTCGACATAAACCGTTCCTCCCGGTCAAAATTCGCATACTTGATATACTATACCACAGCGCGCGGGCAAGATAAAGAGGGGAGGAAACAAAAATTCATCGAAAATTCATACCGCGCCGCTTGTGAAACGAAAGCCGGTATGCTAAAATACCATACTATAATAATTCGGCAAGCAGTCGCCCGCGCCGTTTGGATCGCGGGCGGAAAGGAAATCGGATACATGGACCAAAACGATAAGAACAGAAACAACAAAAACAATGACCGCCGCAGAGGCGTGCTGTCGCTGCTCGTCTGGGCGCTGGTGCTGACCATCGGCTTCAACTACCTGCTCTCGACGATGGACACGAAAAAGCTGGCGGAAAGCTCCTGTGAGATCCGCTACGACGAATTTGTCGAGCTGGTGAGGGACGGCAAGGTCAACGAGGTCGAGATCACCGATAAGGTTCTCAACATCACGCCGGCGGACGGCGTCACCTACACCGACGAGAACGGCAGGACGTATGCCGAGGACTACACGCTCTATACCTCGCGCCTGAGCGACGCGAACCTGCTCCCCCTGCTCGACGAGTACGGCGTGAAGTATTATAAGCCCTATCAGGCGGACGATTCGCTGCTCATGGCGATCATGATCAACTACGTCCTGCCGACGGCGCTGATGGTCGGCGCGTTCGTTCTGATGATGCGCTTCATCAGCAAAAAGACCGGCGGGGGCGGCTTCGGCGGTCTCGGCGGCGTGGGCAAGTCCAACGCGAAGGTCTACATGGAAAAATCCACCGGCGTCACCTTTGCCGACGTCGCCGGTCAGGACGAGGCGAAGGAGAGCCTTGTCGAGATCATCGACTTCCTGCACAATCCCCAGAAGTACACCGAGATCGGCGCAAAGCTCCCCAAGGGCGCGCTGCTCGTCGGCCCTCCGGGCACCGGTAAGACGCTGCTGGCCAAGGCCGTGGCGGGCGAGGCGAACGTGCCGTTCTTCTCCATCTCCGGCTCGGGCTTTGTGGAGATGTTCGTGGGCGTCGGCGCGAGCCGCGTGCGCGACCTCTTTGCGGAGGCGTCCAAGGTAGCGCCCTGCATCATCTTCATCGACGAGATCGACGCCATCGGCAAGACGCGCGACACGCGCTTCGGCGGCAACGATGAGCGCGAGCAGACGCTCAACCAGCTCCTTGCGGAGATGGACGGCTTCGATCCCGGCAAGGGCATCATCGTCCTCGCCGCGACCAACCGCCCCGAGGTGCTCGATCAGGCGCTGCTGCGCCCCGGCCGCTTCGACCGCCGCATCACCATCGACCGGCCGAACCTTGCCGGCCGCGTCGCCACGCTCGAGGTCCACACGCGCAACATCAAGCTCGGCGAGGACGTCGATCTCAGGAAGGTCGCGCTCGCGACCGCCGGCTGCGTCGGCGCGGACCTTGCCAACATTGTCAACGAGGCGGCGCTGCGCGCCGTGCGCAAGGGGCGCAAGCTCGTCACGCAGGAGGATATGCTCGCCGCGTTCGAGTTCGTCATCGCCGGCAGCGAGAAGAAAAACAGCGTGCTCACCGAATTTGAAAAGAAGCTCGTCGCCTACCACGAGGTCGGCCACGCGATGGTCGCCTACAAGCAGAAAAACGCCGAGCCGGTGCAGAAGATCACCATCGTTCCCCACACCGAGGGGAGTCTCGGCTACACGCTCCTCATGCCAGAGGAGGATAAAACAAATCTGCGCACCCGCGACGAGCTGATGGCGAAGATCGCCGTTTCGATGGGCGGCCGCGCCGCTGAGCAGGTCGTGATGCACACCATGACCAACGGCGCGAGCCAGGACATTCAGGAGGCCACGAACATCGCCCGCAACATGGTTGCCATGTACGGCATGAGCGACGAGTTCGGCATGATGGCGCTCGGCTCCGTCCGCAGCCAGTACCTCGACGGCGGCTACGGCCTCGACTGCGCGCAGGAGACTGCCGCCGTGATGGACAAGGCCGTCAAGGAGATCCTGGAGAAGTGCTATGCCGACGCGGTGCGGGTCATCGAGGAAAATATCGACGATATGCACAAGGTTGTCGCCTATCTTTTGGAGAAGGAGACGATCACCGGCGGCGAGATGGTCGCCATCCTCGAGGGACGCGATCCCGCGACGGTGGAGGATGCCTACGCCTCCACCCGCAAGAGCGGGGACGGCTTCCGCCCCTCTACGCCCAACACCGTCGAGGCTCCCGCACGCCACATTTCCATGACGAGCGAGAAGATCGAGATGCCGCCGCTGGACGGCGGAAAGCCGGGCGAGTCCTCTCCCGACGCGGAAAGCGGCACGGACGCGGGCAGGGAGACGCCCGCGCAGGACGCTCCCGCTGATAAACACAAGGAAAGTTCAAACGAATAAACGAAGGAGCGCTCTGCAATGCAGAGCGCTCCTTGCTGTCATACAATAAATATAATATAGTAAATAGCCGCGGCAAGACCTCCGGCGCACACCGGAGGTCTTGCCGCAAGTGAAGAAAAGATCGTCGCCCGCAGGCGAGGTATCGCTTACACGTTGCCGATGGTGGCGACCATAACGGCCTTGATGGTGTGCATACGGTTCTCCGCCTCGTCGAACACCTTGGAGTTCGGGGAGAGGAACACCTCGTCGGTGACCTCGCGGATGTCGTAGCCAAGCTCCATCTGGGACTTCGCCATCGTGGTATCGAAATCGTGGAAGGAGGGCAGACAGTGCAGGAAGATGCAGTCGCTGTTCCCCGTCGCGGCCATCACGTCGCCAGTGACCTTGTACGGAGTGAGCTGCCTGACGCGCTCGGGAATCTTATCCTCCTCGCCCATCGACGCCCAAATGTCGGTATAGAGCGCGTCCGCGCCCTTGAGGAGCGCCTTATCCGCGCCATACTCGATGACGGCGCCGGTCTCCTTGGCAACACCCTCGCAGTAGGCGACCACATCCGCGGCGGGAGCGAGCTCCTTCGGACCCCAGCCGACATAGTGCATACCGAGCTTGGCGCAGACGTACATGAGGCAGTAAGCCACATTGTTGCGCGTGTCGCCGCAGAATACGAGCTTGCACTTATTGAGCGGCTTTTTTGTGTTCTCCATCAGCGTGAGAATGTCGGCGAGCGCCTGCGTGGGATGATCCACGTCGGTCAGGCCGTTCCACACGGGAACACCGGCGTTGGCGGCAAGCCCCTCGACGACCGCCTGATCGTAGCCGCGGTACTCGATGCCGTCGAAGAAGCGGCCGAGAACCTTCGCGGTATCGGCCATCGTTTCCTTCTTGCCCATCTGAGAGGACTTGGAGTCGAGGAACGTGACGTGCGCGCCCTCGTCGTAGGCGGCGACCTCAAACGCGCAGCGGGTGCGGGTAGAGGTCTTTTCAAACAGCAGCACGACGTTCTTGCCGGCGAGCAGATCGCCGCGGATACCGGCGCGCTTTTTCGCCTTGAGATCGGCGGCAAGGTTGAGCATATAGCGGATCTCATCAGGGGTGAAATCCTTCAGAGTGAGAAAGGAACGGCCTTTGAGATTGACGGGCATGGGATAGTCCTCCTTCAAAATATTTGATCCCCAATGGGGGAACTGTCTCGTTTTTCTGTACATAGCATACCAATTTTCAGAAAAACCGCTGGACATTTTCGGTTATTTTTCTTGTACTTTACGGCAAATCTGCATCAGTCCCTCTGCCGGGCCATTTCCGCGCGGCCTTTCCGGCACTTGCCAAGCGCATGGGAACTGCGGTATACTGTCAGCAACAGTATAAAAAATTTTTTGTCTCCTGTCAACGCCGATCTGATGAGGTAACGACTATGAAGAATCCCGCCGCGATGCAATCCTTTGAGCGCTCCCGCCTTGACCGGAGCAAGCTGTGCTCATTCGACAACGAGATCATCGAAGCGCCGACCGCGCCGCTGATCCATCAGGAGGCCCGCTTTCTCTACGTCTGCGAGGGCTGCGGCGTGATCCGCGTGCAGGGCTGTGACGTGGAGCTGCGGCCCAACACGCTTCTTTCCATCCTGCCGTGGCAGATCACGGCGGTCACGGAGGTCACGGAGCCGCTGCAATACCACCTCGTCATCTACAACCTCCACACGCTCAACCGCTACGTCCGCGCCTTCTCCGACGAGCGCGGCGACGCGGTGGACTGGCTCGCGCACATCGAGCGCCAGCCCGCGCTCTACTGCAACGAGGGGCAGGCCCGCCGGATGGAGCAGTTCTTCCTCTCTCTGCGCGAGGAGGTGGGGCTGGAGTCCATTCTCGGCGCGGCCCCGCCGAAGATCCTCGGCTCGCTCGCGGTCGTCAACCGCCTTGTCGAGCTGGTGATCCTCATGGAGCGCTTCCGCGCCGAGCAGCCCGATCCGGACGCGGCCGACGCCGTTTCCGACGCCGCGCCGGACATGAGCGAGATCCTGCGCTATCTCTACTGTCACAGCGGCGAGAAGCTGACGCTCAAGGGGCTCTCGCGCATCTTCTACGTTTCCGAAAGCACCCTGAGCAGCTACATCAGCGGCATGACCGGGCTTTCGTTCTTCGATCTGCTCAACGAAATGCGCATCGGCAGGACGGCGAACTACCTGCTCTACACCGACCTCACGCTTGATGAGATCGCCGCGGCGCTCGGCTACGTGGACGCCTCGCATATCTCCAAGGTCTTTTCCGCGCGCGTCGGTATGCGCATCAACGACTACCGCAAGACCTATCAGAAGGTCGAGAGCATCTGCCGCATCGAAACGGACCGCCGCGTGTACGCGCTGGTGGAGTATATCTGCCGCAGCTACAGCGAGCCGCTCTCCGCCCGCGCCGTCGCGGAGAAGTTCGGCTACACCGCCGCCGAGATGAACCGCGCCCTGATGCTTCAGGTGGAGAAGAATTTCGAGGAGTTTCTCAACTACCTCCGCATCAACCGCGCCGCCGATCTTCTGCTCACCACCGACCGGACCGTGACCTACATCGCCATGGAGGTCGGCTACGCCAACGTCAAGACCTTCAACCGCAATTTTCTCCGCTTCAAGGTCATGACGCCCGGCGATTTCCGCAAAAAGGTCGCGCTTCAGGAAAGCCGCCTATAGCCCGCTTTCCCCCTTGCCGTTCCGTCCGTTTTCACACGGTCGGAACGGCTTTTTTGTCGATTTCCATACCCTAGTTCAGACATTTTCAACATTATGCACAAATTTCAGGCGCTTTATAAATATTTTCTGATATGACTTGACAACAGTCGAAGAAGATGCTATTTTGAAAACAAGCTCCCCGCCATTCATTTGCCGCTCTCTTGCATCATACACATCAAGTATGGACGGCATAGACGCGGGGGCGGCCCCGCGCGGCGGACATCCATCCCTGCAAGCCCTGACCGCTTCGGGAAGGAAACGGTCACAACAAATTGAAGGAGGATCTACACCATGCGCAAATCTATGAAGAAGCTCATTGCTCTCACCCTCACCTGCCTGATGCTCGCGGCCCTGTTCACCGGCTGCGGCAGCAAGGATACCACCACCGACAGCGGCTCCAGCAGCTCCGGCGGCGACACCATCAAGCTCGGCTGGATGGGTTCGCTCACCGGCGATCAGGCGGCCTTCGGCACCTGCGAAAGCCAGACCCTCAAGATGATGGTCGAAGACCTCAACGCCGAGGGCGGCCTGCTCGGAAAACAGATCGAGCTGATCTGCTACGACACCAAGGGCGACGCGCAGGAGGCCGTCAACGTCGCCAAGCGCCTGTGCGCGCAGGATAAGGTCTGCGCCATCATCGGGCCAAACGCCTCCGGCCAGTGCATCGCCATCCAGTCCGTCCTCGATCAGTACAAGGTCTCCGATATGTCCACCGTCGGCACCAACGAGAAGGTCACCATGCAGGACGGCAAGCTCAAGGAGTACAACTTCCGCATCTGCTTCATCGACCCCGTTCAGGGCCGCATCGCCGCGTCCTTCATCGCCGACTACCTTGGCTACAAGAACGCCGCCATTCTCTATGACGTCAACGACGACTACGCGCAGGGCCTGAAGGACAACTTCATCAAGGTCTACACTGAAAAGGGCGGCACCGTGGTCGCCGAGGAGGGCTACACCGCGGGCGATACCGACTTCACCGCGCAGCTCACCAAGATCAAGGAAGCCAACCCCGACATCATCTTCACCCCCATCTTCTATCAGGATTTCATCATGATCCACAAGCAGGCCCGCACCCTCGGCATTGACCTTGCCATGGTCGGCGGCGACGGCTGCGCGTCCGAGGTCCTCTTTGACGCCGCCGACGCGGTGGACGGCTCCTACGTCATCAACCACGTCTCCCTGACCGATCCCGCCGGCGAGAGCTTCCGCACCGAGTATGCCGAGAAGTACAACGGCGCGAAGATGGAGCTCAACGGCTACATGGCGCACGACGCCTTCCTGACCTGGGTGGCAGCAGTCGAGGAAGCCGGCAGCGACGATCCGCAGGCCATTACCGACGCCTACACGAAAGTCACCGTCGAGGGCCTGACCGGCACCATCAAGATCTCTCCGGACGATCACAACCCCGTTGACAAGGCCGGCTGCGTCGAGCGCATCGACGGCGCGAACAAGACCTACATCTTCGAGACGAAGATCGCGTAACCAAAACCACATAAGGCAAATGAAATTTGCCTCTTTCGACACTCGGGCGCCCCGTGTGGGGCGCCCGAGACTAACAGAACAAAAGGAGGCTCTACACAGTTATGGAATATTTTCTGCAACAACTGGTCAACGGCATCTGCCTCGGCGGTATGTACGCGCTGATGTCGGTCGGCTATTCGCTGGTCTACAGCATCATGAACTTTTCCAACTTTGCCCACGGAGGCGTCATTATGGTCGGCGCTTATGTGGGCTATTTTGCACTCACGGCGCTGAACGTTCCCTTCCTCGCGGCGTTCGTGCTCTGCGGACTCGGCAGCGGCCTGCTCGCCGTCGTTATCGAGCGGCTGGTCTACTCCCCGCTGCGCAAGCGCCATGCACCGTCCCTGTACTTCATCATCTCGGCGATGGGCGCGTCCATCTTCCTTGAAAACTTCGTCATCGCCACCATCGACGGCACCCCCAGAAACTACCCTCCGATCTTTGACAACCGCATCAATATCGGCGGGATCTCCCTCGGCGTGGACAGTCTGCTGATGATCGTCGTCTCGGCCGTCGCGCTGCTGATTTTGATGTTCATCATACAGAAGACCAAGGTCGGCCTCGCCATCCGCGCCTGCTCCTACAGCGAGAAGGCCTCAACGCTCATGGGCATCAACGGCGACCTCGTTATCTTCATCATCTTCCTCATGGGCGGCATCCTCGCCGGCTTCGCCGGTATGCTCTACGGGATGCGCTTCATCGTCAAGCCCACCATCGGTCAGGTCACGAACAAGTCCTTCGTCGCGGCGGTGTTCGGCGGTCTCGGCAGTCTCCCCGGCGCGATCGTCGGCTCGGTGCTGCTCGGCATCATGGAGATCTTCGTCGCGTCCTTCAACTCCAACCTGCGCGACCTGTTCGTGTACGGACTTCTGATCCTCGTCCTCATCATCAAGCCATCCGGCCTGATGGGCAAGGTCGTGGAAGACAAGGCGTAAGGAGGGAGGAACGGTATGTTTAGCTGGTATTATATCGAGGGTATTCTCATTCAGTCCTGCTACACCCTGCTCATCGTGCTCGGTCTCTCCATCCTCACGGGCTACACGGGTATGTTCTCGTTCGGCCACGCGGGCTTCGTGTGCATCGGCGCGTATGTTTCCGTTATCTGCACGATGGCCCTTGGCCTCCCCTACTGGATCTCGCTCATCATCGCGGGACTTGCCGCCATGCTGCTCGGCGCGGGCCTCGGCAGGATCACGCTCAACCTCAAGGGAGACTACTTCTGCATCGCCACGCTCGGCGTGGGCGAGGCGATACGATTGATCTTCAATAATCTACAGCTCAACCTCAATGTCGGCGGCAAGGACTTCCTGCTCGACGGCGCGAAGGGTGTGGCAAGCATCCCGCTCCACACCACGTTTGCCGGTTCGCTCGTCATTGTCATCATCTTCCTCACAGCGACCGCGCTGCTGATGAATTCCAAGCACGGGCGCAGTATGCTCGCCGTGCGCGAGGACGAGCTGGCCGCGCAGATGAGCGGCATCAACACCTTCCGCTCCAAGATGCTCGCCATGTGTATGTCCGCGCTCTATGCCGGCATCGCCGGCGGTATGCTCGCGCACTACTTCGGCTACCTCCAGCCCAAGATGTTCATGATGGCCAAGTCCACGGAGTACACCATCATGGTCATCTTCGGCGGCATGGGCTCCATCACCGGCTCGGTGCTCGGCACCGTCCTGCTCTGCGCGCTGCCGGAGCTGCTGCGCGCGGTCGGCGACTGGCGCCTCGTGATGTACGGCCTTGCCGTTATCATTATCATGATCGTCCGCCCGAAGGGACTCATGGGCGGCAAGGAGCTGCCGGTCGGTAGGCTCTTCCGCGCCGTCGGCCGCATCTTCACCGGGAAGAAAAAGGACCTGCCCCCGCCGGACGACGGCAGCGGCGGAGAGGAGGCGCTGGTATGAACGACATCACCTTCAAAAACCACGATCCCAACGTCATGCTCGAGCTCTGGCACGTCACCAAACGCTTCGGCGGCCTGACCGCCGTGGGCGACGTTTCCTTCAAGATCAAAAAGGGCGAGATCTACGCGCTCATCGGCCCCAACGGCGCGGGCAAGACCACCATCTTCAACCTCATCACGGGCGTCTACGCGCTCACCGAGGGCCGCGTCATCTTCGACGGCACCGTGATCGGGCAGGGCGATGAGATCATCAAGGACGATATGCGCGAAACGGACGTCAAGCCCTTCCGCAAGCAGCCCTACGACATCATGTCCCGCGGCATGGCGCGCACGTTCCAGAATATCCG
>CAVKBJ010000112.1:0-25165 GCA_963654505.1 Lachnospiraceae bacterium | reverse complement strand
CTTTGTCAAGCAGAAATCCGAGGATGTTGTAGCTGTAATGTCCGGTAGCCTCAAGCCCTGCTTTTATTTTATCCTCCGGGCGAACGCAGCGGCGAATGGTTTGCAGGAGCCTGTCAAAGCCCTCCGCATTGTTTTGGATGGTGAAGACATCTGCCAAAACTTCGCCTTCCGAGCTGAGGATGAAGCAGTCATGCTTGTCTTTGGCAACATCAATACCAACGCAAATCATGATGAATATCTCCGGTATGTTTATTTGATGCCGGGTCCACAGGACGCTTTACTCTTGTAACCTTGTTCTGCATAAACCGTCTGGCGGTATCTAACTGATCAACAATACTGTAAAGGGCTGTGGTCGGAGCCTTTCCAGAACCGTTTGGCGGTAGGAGGAATCAACCAATCCACGGCATCCCCTACAGTGTAGCACAGCCCTTGGAGAGGGGCTTTAAAAACTATTACTTTATAATACAAGGGGAAAAACAAGAGCGGGACGATAGCCCCGCTCTTGTTTTCTGACCGTTACGCCGTGCGGCTGGCCTTGATGATGCGCACCTGCCCGCCCTCGCTCGGCGCGCGGTCAAAGTAGAGCGTGAGGTCATAGTCGTCCGCAAGGACGCTCGCAAGTCCGTCCGCTCCGCTCAGCCAGAGGTCTGTGTCGACAACGTGGATCTGCACTGTGTCGGAGATGCGGTACTCCGTCCCGCCGGTCTCGGCGTACCAGTCGCCGCCGGAGAGATAGAAGTCGCCGGCGTCCGCGCTGACGCGGCTGAGCGTCTGCACCTTGACGACGCGGCTGTAGGTCGAGTCGTAGCGGCTGAGCGCGACACCGCAATAGCCGGCGCTTGCCGGGACCGTACAGAGATACTTGCTCGACGTGCCGTCCGCGTTCGTGAGCGTGGCGGCCTTGTTGTAGGCGGTGCCGAGGTCGCTGCTGCCGGCGGTGCCGAGCTGGATGCCGTCGCTGCCGGTGTAGAGCGTCAGCTTACCGTACTGATAGGCGCTGCCGGTCACGCCATTGAGCAGCAGTACGTCGATCTGACCCGCGCTGTTCGTGTGGGCGTAGCTGACATAGGACGACGAGAGCGTATCCGTCCAGTCGATCGCGCTGAAGTCATAGGAGGCCGCGCCCTCCGTTCCCTCGAGGGAGTAGACATATCCGCTGCCGTCCCACTCGTAAACGGCGCAGGCGGGGGCGAGGGATACCGAGCCGAGCGTCCGCCCGTCAAGGTCGAGCCTGCCGTAGCTGCCGGTGGTGAGCTTCGTGCAGTAGAGCTTGTTGAGCGAGGCGGAAACCGTGACGAGACTGCCGCGCGCGGCGTCGTCGCAGCTCACCTCCGCGGCAGTGAGCGTGATGCCACCGCCCGTGAGCGTGACGCTGCGTCCGTCGGCGGAAAGCACGCCGATCATCGCGGTCGAGAGCCGCGAGGAGACCGCCGCGACCTTGTTGTCGTCCGTGAGCAGGAGCGTCACACGGCTGCCGAGCTGAAAGCCGGAGAGAGTGTCCCACGCGGACTCCAGCACGTCGAAGCTGTGGCCCGCGACGGTGATGCTCGTCGCCGCGCCGACGCTCGGAGAAGCGTTTTCGATCACGCCGGTCACGCGGTAGTCGCTCACGCGGAGCGTGGCGGAGGCCGCGTCGTAGTAGGCGACGTCGTTCACGGCGATGGCGCTCTCGCCGGCGCTGACGCCGTTCTTCGTGATCTGATAACCGCTGCTGGCAATGCCGAGACTGCGCGCGAGCGCGGCCGCCGAAGAGGAGGACGCGACCACCGCCTGCGACGCGCTGCTCGTGCCGCCGGCAAGGTAGAGGTAGCTCACCGCGCCGTTATCGTCGTAGAACAGGCGCACGGTCTTGCCGCTCTGGTTGTTGAGCTGAAGGTAGCCGGTGGAGGAATAGGGGTAGACCTCGCCCGCGGCGATGACCTTCGCGCCGGAGGAGATGCGGTAGCTCGTGCCGTTTGCGGCGGTGAGCGCCGCGGCGGTGGCGGAGCCGATCTTGATGTCAAGATAGTCCGTGCTTTCAGGCACAAAGCCGGTCACGCGGCCACTGCCGTCAAAGAGCAGCACACCGACGCAGCCCGCAAGCGCGTCGCTCTGCGCGTTTGCCTGCGTGTAATACTGGATGCCGCTGCCGTCGAGCGCGTAGGCCATCAGCAGCCCCGTGCTGCCGCCATTCACGGCGGAAACGTCCATCAGCACGGCCTCCGCCGTGGACTTTACAGCGGTCATGGTCTTGTAGTAGTCCTGCCCGCTCGCGGTTTTGGCGCGGAGCGTGTTGGCGAGCAGAACCGCCGCCTGAGCGCGCGTGAGGCTCTGGTTCGCCGTGAGCGTGAGCGAGCCGTTCAGACCGAGATCCTCGGCGAAGGCGACGTAGTCCAGCGGCCAGACCGAGCCGACCTCTGCCGAGGTGTAGCCGAGCAGACGCAGGGCGATGGTCGCCAGCTGCCCGTAGGTGATGGGCTCGTCGGGGCCGAAGGTGCCGTCGCCGCGGCCGTTGATCGCGCCCTTGGAGTAGGCAAGGTTCACGTAGCCGTTGTACCACGCCGAGGGGGACACGTCGGAAAAGAGCGTTTTGCGCGCGTAGGTGCTCACCTGCGAGGTAAGCCCCAGCACGCCGACGATGAGCTTGCACGCCTGCGCACGGGTGAGTGTTCCGTTAGGGTCAAAGCTGCCGCTGCCCGTGCCGTCCGCCACGCCGAGGCCTTGGAGCGTCGCCGCGGCGAGGGCGACCTCGCTGTCGGAAACGTCGGTGAACGCCGCACCCGTCGTCGGGACGAGCGCGAGCGTCAGCGAGAGCGCGAGGAACAGGGAAAGAAATTTTGTTTTCACAATCATTGCCTCCTATTTAATCCGCGCGGAGCGCGTCCACCGGCTGAAGGCCGCTTGCCTTGACCGCCGGATACATACCGAAGCCCACGCCGATGGCGAGGGAAAAGAGAAACGCCGCCGCTGCCATCCAGACGCTCGGGAGCAGGATCATATCATAGATGAGCTTGCCGAGGACGAGTGAGCCGGCGTAGCCGATGAAAATGCCGATCACGCCGCCGCAGCCGGAGAGCACGGTGGACTCCACCAAAAACTGTGAGATGATGACCTTGCGCTTCGCGCCGATGGCTTTTTTGATGCCGATCTCGCGCGTGCGCTCCGTGACGGTGACGAGCATGATGTTCATGATGCCGATGCCGCCGACGAGCAGGGCGATACCGGCCACGCCGCCGAGCACGACCTGAAGCGAAGCGGTTTCATCCTCCGCCGCCTCCATCGCGTCGTTGCCGTTTTCCACGGTGTAGTCGCCCGTGTTGGTGTTGACGTTTTCGGTCATCCAGTCCTCCACGGCGTTCATCACCGCGGTCATGTTCGCCGAGGAGCTGACCTTGACGGAGAACTCCGTCACCGCGTCGGTGCCGAGGATCTGCCGGTTGAGCGTGTAGGGCACCACGATCATGTCGTCCATAGACTCCTCGGCGCTGCCGTCCTTGGGGTAGTAGACGCCGACCACGGTAAGCGGCGTGCCGTTGTACATCAGCGTTTCGCCCACCGCGTCGCGGTAGCCGAAGAGCGCGTCGGCCACATAAGAGCCGATGACGCAGACAAGGTTCTTACCGTCCATGTCGAGACTGAGCAGGTCGCGCCCCTCGTCGAGCGTGAAATTGTTGCACTGCGACCACTGCTCATTGCCGAAGTAGACCGTGGCCGTGGTGTCGGAATTGGCGTAGTACTTGAGCGTGCCCGAGGCGGAGTAGCTCGGGCTGACGCCCGTGATGTACTCCGAAAGCTCCTGCGTCACGTAGTCCATAAATTCGCCCGACTGGTCGGTGGAGTTCGTGCGGTCGAAGTTTATCAGCGTGACACTGACCTTATTGACACCCTGCTTTTCGTAGTATGCGGTAAGGTCAGCGTTGTATCCCTGCACGACGCTCACAAGAATGAGCACCGCGCCCACGCCGATGATGATGCCGAGCATCGTGAGGAACGAGCGTATTTTTTTATCCCTGATGGACTCTAAGGCCATCGCGACGGAATCCATAGCGTCCCCTCCTCACATATTCGCGTTGAGCGCGCACTTCTCGTCCGGCACGTTGGGGCGGTCCTCGATGATGTGGCCGTCCTGTAGGCGCACGACGCGCTCGGCCTTGGCTGCGATGCCGTTGTCGTGCGTGATGAGAATGACCGTCGTGCCGCCCTTGTGGAGTGTGCGGAGAATGTCGAGTACCTGTCTGCCAGTTTTCGAGTCCAGCGCGCCGGTCGGCTCGTCGGCCATGATGATGGGCGATCCGGTGGCGATGGCGCGGGCGATGGCGACGCGCTGCTGCTGCCCGCCGGAGAGTACGGTCGGTCGGCTCTCGGCGCGGGAGACGATGCCCATCGCGTCGAGCGCGTCGTAGGCACGCTGCCGCCGCTCGGCGAGAGGAACCTTCTGATAGGCCATCGGCAGGGCCACGTTCTGCCAGACGGTCAGCGAGGGGATGAGGTTGTAGCCCTGAAAGATGAAGCTGATCTTGCGGCTGCGGATGTCGGAGAGTTCATCCTCTGTGCGGCTTTCGATGGGCGTGCCGTCGAGCAGGTAGCTCCCGCGCGTGGGAACGTCAAGACAGCCTAATATGTTCATCATCGTGGATTTGCCGCTGCCCGACGCGCCGACGATGGCGACGAACTCGCCGTAGTCGATGGAAAGGCTCACACCGTCGAGCGCGCGGACCTCGTTCTCCCCGCCCTCGGCGTAGATCTTATAGAGGTCCCGAATTTCAATGAGTCCCATGCGCCACCTCTTATCCGAAGCTCGGCATACCGCCGCCACCGGACATTCCACCGCCGCCTGAGCCGCCGCCCGGCATACCGCTGCCTCCGCCGGGCATTCCTCCGCCGCTGGGCATATCAATGATGAAGTCGTTCATACCGCCGTTGCCGCTCTCGTCACCGCCGACGGTGGAGGTGGAGTCGCCGCCGCTCGGCGCGGCGTTCTGATAGCGCAGAAACACCGTCTGATCCTGCTCCACGCCGGAGAGGATCTGAATGTAGCTGCCGTTGTAGCTGCCGACCTCCACGGAAACTGCGTAGTAGCCCTTGGGATAGTCGGTCACGCTGCCGCCGACCTCATCGGGGTCGATGGCGTTGTCGGGCTTCTTATCCGACTGGACGATGAGGTAGTACCCGTCGTCGTAGCTGCAAAGCGCGGCGATGGGAGCCAGCACCGTCTCCTCCGTGCCGTCGCTTTCGCCCTCGCTCGTGTCGATGGAGTAGTAGACCGTCACGCCGGAGGACAGCTCGCCCTTGGAGTCAATGGTGATCTCGGCGGCGAAGGTGCTCACACCGGAGGAATTGGAGGTCGCCTCCAGGCTCAGGTAGGAGAGCGTCGCGTCGTAGTAGACGATGTTGGAGCTGGTCTCGCGGTACACGGTCACGTCCATGCCCTGCGTGAGGCGGTCGGCGTCCAGCTCGTCGATGTTGACCGCGATCTGCATGGAGGTCTGGTCGTAGATGACCACGCTGCCGACGTCCGTGCCGGTCATGCGGTTGCGGTTGTAGTCGGCGGTGACCACGCGGCCGGAGATGTCGGCGTAGCGGGTGTACTCGGTGTCGATCGCTTCCTGTAAGTCCTCGATCTTTTCCTCGTAGCTTTTGATCTGCTTCTGCACGGTCTCAAGCTGCGTCTGATAGCCCGAAGCGTCGATGTAGAAGAGCGTCTGTCCCGCGCTCACGCGCTGATAGTCCACCACGTTCACGCTCGTCAGCTCACCGCTCGCGCCGGCTGTGAGCGTTTCGGAATCGGCATATTCGAGCGCCGCGTCGGTCGCGGCGTAGATCTCCGAGCCGTCTGCGCCCTCAAGCCAGCAGGTAACGGTCATGCCCTCGATGAGGGAGCCGGGGTTCGTCACCTCGACCGTCACGGCGAAGCACTTCATGCCCTCGCTCGTGACGTAATCGACGTACTGCACGCCGGTCACTTTGCCGGTCAGGGCAAGCATCTGATCGGGGACGGACATGGTCAGCTGCGTGCCTTTGGAAATATCATTCTGATAGGAATAGCTGAAGTAGAGCGTGGCCTTCATTTTGCTGTCGTCGATGAGCTTGCAGAGCATCGCACCGGACTGCACCTTTTTGCCCGTCTCCACGCTGACGCTTTCCACGCGGCCGGAGAAATCCGCCGTCACGGTCTGACCGGCGATATTCTCCTGTAGCTCCGAAAGCTGCTCGTAGAGCTCCTCCAGTTCTACCTCGGCGTCGAGCATATCGTCCTCCGCGTCGGTGGAGTCGAGGACGTAGAGGAGGTCGCCCTCCTGCACCTCGTCGCCCGCGGAGACGTACCATTCGAGCACCGTGCCGTTGATGTCGTAGGTCACGGAGTCGGCGGGCGTGGTCGTGCCGCTGCCCTCGATGGCCTCGTCGAGCGTGCCGTAGGTCGTTGTGCCGGTCAGCGCGACCTTTTCCTCGGCGGCGAAAAAGAGCCTGTAAATGCCGAACGCCGCGGCGAGCGCCGCGAGAACGGCGAGCGCGAGAAGCGTCTGCTTTCGGCTCGGCTTTTTCCCCTTTTTCGGCAGCTTCTCCCGCAGACGCGCGAAAAGCGGCGGCTTTTCCGGCGCCGCGTCCGCGGCGGCCTCCTCCGCGGCGATGGCGCGCAGCTCGTTGATCTCCATAAGCGAGTCCTCCTTCAAATAACGTCCATGCTCGTCTTGAGCGCAGTTCGCCTGATGAACTGCGCTCAAGTATTGCGTATTGCGCCGCGACGCGCCGTTGCCAAGCAGGGGGGGCGTCGGCTTATCCGAAGCAGGGCTTCGGCATCGGCCCGGCCTGCCGTCCGCGTCGCGGCGGTGAAAGCTATGGCAATTAGCTTTTCTGACGCAAACGATAGCAGGCAAAGCTGAAGCGATGCTGAAAAAAGCCCGTCCGAAGTGTAAAAGAACTGTGAACAGTCGGATTTTCAGCTTTATTTCAGGGACGCGGCTTATTATAATGACATCATAGAAAGCGAGGAGGCTGCTCCCATGAAAATACTGGTGATCGAGGACGACAAGCTGCTGGCCGAGACCCTGCGCGATCTGCTGGCGCAGAAGGGCTTTGAGGTCGAGACGGTCTACGACGGCGAGAGCGGTGCGGAGTACGCGGAGCTGGGCGTTTACGATCTGCTGATTTTAGACGTGATGATGCCAAAGCTCAACGGCTATCAGGTCGCGCGCGAGGTGCGCGCCAAGCGCTGCGCCACGCCGATCTTGATGCTCACGGCGAAGTCCGCGTTGGAGGACCGCATCGAGGGCCTGAACGCTGGCGCGGACTATTACCTTACCAAACCCTTCGACGCGCGCGAGCTGCTCGCCTGCGTCAATGCGCTCCTGCGCCGTCAGGGCGCGCAGGTGGACGAGCTTCGCTGCGGCAACACGGCGCTCGACCTGTCCTCCTGCACGCTTTTGTGCGGGGAGAAAAGCGTGCGGCTGTCCGCCAAGGAGTTCGACGTGATGCGCGCACTGCTCCAGTCTAAGGATGCGATTTTGTCCAAGGAGGTCATTCTCGCCCGCGTGTGGGGCTACGACTCCAACGCCGTCGAGAACCACGTGGAGGTTTACGTCGGCTTTCTGCGCAAGAAGCTCGCAAGCATCGGATCAAACGTCCGCATCGAGGCCGTGCGGCGGCTCGGCTACCGGCTGGAGGCGGCGGAATGATCCGGCGGCTGCGGCTGAAGTTCATCGCCGTCGTTATGGCGCTTGTTCTGGTGATGCTCGGCGTTATCTTCGGCATGATCTTTCATTTCACACGATTGAACCTTGAGCGCGAGAGCGTTTTGATGATGCAGAGCATCGCCTCCATGCCGCTGCGGCAGGAGCGCCCGAACGACCGGCGCGGGGAGGAACATGAGGAGCAATCGGAGAACGTGCGCCTGCCGTACTTCACGGTCGTTTTGGACGAAAACGGCGAGCCGTCCGCCTTCGGCGGCGGGTACTACGACCTCTCCGACGAGGACTTCCTGCGGGAGATCCTCGACGCCGCGCTCGAAAACGGCGCCCCGGTCGGGACGCTGGACGAGTACGGCCTGCGCTACTGCACCGCGCCCGGACCGGAGCGAAGCTGCGTCGTGTTCGCCGACACCTCAAGCGAGCGCAGCACGCTGGAAAATCTGCGAAAGACCTGCGCGGCCATCGGCGTCGTGAGCTTCACGGCCTTTCTTGCCATCGCCGCATTCCTCTCCCGCTGGATGACAAGGCCGGTGGAGGCGGCGTGGCGGCAGCAGCGGCAGTTCGTCGCCGACGCCTCGCACGAGCTGAAAACGCCGCTGACGGTCATCATGGCGAACGCCGAGCTGATGCAGGGCGCGGACAGCGAGACGGAGAAGCGCCGCTTCTCGGACAACATTCTCATCGTCTCACGCCAGATGCGCTCACTCGTCGAGCAGCTTTTGGAGCTTGCGCGCATGGACAGCGCGATCGAAGCGCCCGAGCTTGAGCCGGTCGAGTTCGGCCGCCTTATCGCGGACGCGGTGCTGCCCTTTGAGCCGGTCATTTTCGAGCGCGGCCTGACGCTGGAGACGGATATTGCCGGGGACATCACCGTCTGCGGCGACGCGCAGCAGCTCCATCAGGTGGCGGACATTCTGCTCGACAACGCGCAGAAGTATGCGAAAGACGGCGGGACGGTCCGCGTGGAGCTGAAAAAAACCGGGCACGCGCGCGTCCGGCTCTGCGTGTCCGATTCCGGCGAGGACATCTCCGAGGACGATCTGCGCAATATTTTCAAGCGCTTTTACCGCGCCGACGAAGCGCGCAGCGCGAGCGGCAGCTTCGGGCTGGGGTTATCCATCGCGCAGAGCATCGTCGAGCGGCACGGCGGAAAAATCTGGGCGGAGAGCAGGGAGGGCGTCAACCGCTTTTTCGTCGAGCTGCCGTGCGCCTGAACCGCCGCTTGACGAAGTTTTTGAAGTTTTTCCATTTTCTGTTGCGCGCAGGGGGACAGGCGTGGTATACTAAGCTGACTTACTGTGAATGAGGCGAGATCATGCGGATCAATATTTTAGGTGTTGGCTTTGATAACGTTACCATGACCGAGGCGGTCGCGCGCGGCTGCGAGCTGCTTGCGGGCGAGGGCGCGCACTATGTCGTGACGCCGAACCCCGAGATCGTGGAGGCCTGCCGCGCGGACGCGGACGCGATGGCCGCCGTGAACGGCGCGGACCTCGTGCTGCCCGACGGCATCGGCGTCGTCTACGGCGCGAAGCTTCTCGGTACGCCGCTCAAGTCCCGCGTGCCCGGCATCGAGTTCGGCACGGCGATGCTCGCGCACTGCGCGGAGACGGGGAAGAAGGTCTTTCTTTTCGGCGCGATGCCGGGCGTGGCGGAGCAGGCGGCAAAGAACCTCCGTGAAAAGCTGCCGGACCTGCAAATCGCCGGTACGCGCAACGGGTATTTTACCGATGCGGAGTCCGGCACCATCGCCGCGGAGATCAAAGAGAGCGGTGCGGATATGGCGCTCGTCTGTCTCGGCGCGCCGAAGCAGGAGAAGTGGATGGCGCGGTACGGCGAGGCCACGGGCGCAAGGCTGCTGCTCGGGCTCGGCGGCTCGCTGGACGTATTCGCGGGCGTGGCGCAGCGCGCGCCGGAATTTTACTGCAAGCATAATCTGGAGTGGTTCTACCGGCTCGTCAAAAATCCCTCCCGCGCGGGCCGCATGATGAAGCTGCCGCTCTTTTTGGTCCATGTCGCGGGGGAGAAAAAGAAATGAGCGGGGGAGGACTGATCGTATTTGAGGGCACGGACGGCTCTGGAAAGGCCACGCAGTCCAGACTGCTCTTTGAACGCCTGCGGCGCGAGGGCGTAGACTGCCGCAAGCTCAACTTCCCGCGTTACGGCGAAAAGTCCGCCGCGCTCGTCGAGCTGTACCTCGGCGGCGCGTTCGGCTCGCACCCGGACGATGTGAACGCCTATGCGGCATCGACCTTTTACGCGGTGGACCGCTACGCCTCCTACAAGCAGGATTGGGGCAGCTACTACGAGTCGGGCGGGCTGCTGATCGCCGACCGTTACACGACCTCCAACGCCGTGCATCAGGCGTCCAAGCTGCCGGACGGGGAACGGGAAAGGTTCCTTGACTGGCTCTTTGGCTTTGAGTATGGGCTGCTGGGTCTGCCTGAGCCGTCGCTCGTCTTTTATCTCGACGTGCCGACCGAGGTGACCGAGCGGCTCCTGCGCGAGCGCGAGCAGGCCACGCACACCGCCGCCGACATTCACGAGGCGGACGACGCCTATCTGCGCGCGTGCCGCGAAAACGCGAGGAAGGTCGCCGAGCGCTGCGGCTGGCAGCGCATCGACTGTGCCCGCGATGGAGTGCTGCGCGGCATCGAGGACATTCACGAGGAGGTCTGCGCGCGCGTCAGGGCGCTTTTATAAGGCTCGTCCGCTCCCGCGGCAGTGAAAAGGGACGCGGCGCGTCCCATCTTCACAGGAGGATCGGGTCTGTTCAGCAGCAGCCGCAGCTGTTGCTGTTGCTCCCGCAGTTGCAGCTGTTGCTGCCGCAGCCGCCGCAGCCAAAGAGGATCAGAATGATGATCAGGATCAGCCAGACGCAGGAGCAGTCATTGTTGTTGCACATTCAAATTTCACCTCACTTGTCATGCTCTGCCTTATCCTATGCGGGAAAATGCAAATAGGGGCCTGACCGCTGAAAAAAGTTTTATGATTCTTGAAAAGGAGTGCTGTTCTTTATATGGATCACGAGGAAAATTACAATACCGCGCGGTGGGACGCCGGGCAGGTCCGACGCGAGAGCGCCGCGGGAGCGGAGCGTCGGCGCAGGAACCGCCGCAAGGGGCGCGAACGCCGTTTTCTGCTGTGGCTGATCTTTGTGGTCGCCGTGTCGGCGATCCTCGCGGGCGTCGGCTGGCTGCTGGCAAACGATATGTGCGCGTTCAACAAAGAGCCTGTCACCGCGACCATCGAGGTCACAAAGGACGATAACATGAGCACCATCGCGGCCAAGCTCAAGGACGAGGGCCTGATCGAGTACAAGTGGTTCTTCAAGCTCTTCGGCGCGGTGCGCCACGCGGGCGACAAGATCGGCATCGGCACCTATGAGCTGGATACGGATATGGACTATAACGCTCTCATTCAGGGCATGAGCAACCGCAACGCCACCATCAACGCCGACACCGTCCGCGTATCCATTCCGGAGGGCTACAGTGTGCGGCAGATCGTCTCGCTGCTGGCAAAGTACGGCGTCAACACCGAGGACGCGCTGCTCGACGCGGTCGAGAACGGGAGCTTTGACTACAGCTTCCTCGATTCAGGAAAGTCCGGCATCGCAAAGCTCGAAGGCTATCTTTTCCCTGACACCTACGATTTCTTTGTCAACGAGGATCCCGAGCACGCTATCCGCCGCCTGCTGGACAATTTCTCGCTCCGTATGGACGATGAGCTGATGGCGGAGGTGGAGGAGTCCGGCTACCCGCTCGGGCAGATCCTCACCATCGCCTCGCTCATCGAGAAGGAGACGGATGGCACCGACCGCACGAACATCGCCTCGGTTATCTATAACCGCCTGAACAACGTCGGTGAAACGTACCACAAGCTCGAAATTGACGCCTCGGTCATCTACGGCCTCGGCTACGCGAACGGCGAGAACTACGCCGGTCCGCTCACGCAGGCGGACCTTGAAAAGGATACGCCCTACAACCTGCGTATGCACGAGGGCCTGCCGCCCACGCCCATCTGCAATCCGGGGCTTGCGTCCATCCGCGCGGCGCTCGAACCGGCGGACACGAACTATTACTTCTACGCGCTCGGCAAGGACGGCGTGCATCACTTCTTCAAGACCTACCGCGAGCACGTTAGCTTCGTCAATTCGAGCCAGTACGGCGGATAAAAAAGAAAGGCAGCATGGCCGCGCCGCGGTCATGCTGCTGCTTTGAGAGGAGAACGCACTATGAGAAAAAAGCCGGAGCTGCTCGCTCCCGCGGGCGATATGGAAAAGCTGAGAATGGCCGTGCTCTACGGCGCGGACGCGGTGTACCTCGCGGGCACGAGCTTCGGGATGCGCTCGTTCGCAGGCAATTTCACCGCCGACGAGCTGCCCGAGGCCGTGCGCTTTGCGCACGGGCACGGCGTGCGCGTCCACGTCACGGTGAACACCATGCCGCGCAACGACGAGGTCGCGCGGTTGCCTGAGCATTTGGAGCGGCTGAACGAGCTGGGCGTCGACGCGCTCATTTTAGCCGACCTCGGCGCGTTCACGCTCGCGGGAAAGTACGCGCCGAAATGCGAGCGTCACATCTCCACGCAGCAGTCGGTCGCAAACTACGAGTGCGCGAGGGCGTGGTACGATTTGGGCGCGAAGCGCGTGGTGCTGGCAAGGGAAGTATCTTTACAGGAGATCAGGGAGATCAGAGAAAAAGTCCCCGCGGAGCTGGAGCTTGAGACCTTCTGCCACGGCGCGATGTGCGTGAGCTATTCGGGTCGCTGTCTGCTCTCCAACTACATGACCGGGCGCGACTCCAATCGTGGTCAGTGCGCCCAGCCCTGCCGCTATCAGTACGCGCTGATGGAGGAGAAGCGACCGGGCGAATACTTCCCCGTCTTTGAGGATGAAAAGGGCACCTACATCATGAACTCCCGTGATATGTGCATGATCGGCCACTTGGACGACATCATGGACGCGGGCATCGACTGCATTAAGATCGAGGGGCGCGCAAAGAGCGAATACTACGCTGCTATCGTCACGGGCGCGTACCGCCACGCGCTCGACGCGGCTGCGGCGGGGGAGACACCCGATCCTGTCTGGCTCGACGAGGTCGAGCACGTCAGCCACAGGCACTACTCGACCGGCTTTTACTACGGTCAGCCGGGGCAGTATTACGACAATTCCCGCTATATCCGTGACTGGCAGGTCTGCGCCGTGGTCGAGAGCTGCGGCGAGGACGGCATGGCCACGCTGAGCCTGCGCAACAAGTTCCGCGCGGGCGACACGGTCGAGGTCGTAGGACCGGACTGCAAGCCGTTCGCGATGACGGTTCCCGAAATGCGCGACGCAGAGGGCTTCACGCTGCTGGAGCCGAAAAATCCGCAGATGCGCTTTACCATGCATCTCCCGCAACAGGTGCCGGAGATGAGCTTCGTGCGCCACGCGGTCGAGCTGAGCGCGAAGGACTGATCGAAAAGGTGCCGCTATCGTTTGATAGCGGCACCTTCGGCTTTATTTCTTTTCCTCCTCACGGAGGAACATGATGAGAAAGCTGACGATCAGCAGCGCGCAGGATACCCATATCCCGCGCTCGGCAAACGCCTTCGTCAGCAGTGCGCCGAAGCCCGCGCCCACGGCAAAAAGGCCGATCACGCCGAAGTAGGTCAGCGCCTTGCGCAGCACCTCGCGGTCATGCGTGTGGAAGTAGACGCACAGCGCCTCGGTGCCGCTGCGCATATTGCCGATGCACATGGTGCTCGCGTAGGCGTGTCCGCGCACCTTGCGGAAGGTCTGCACCTGCATGGCGCAGACGAAAGAGACAAGCGTGTTGGCGACGGTGTTGCTCTCCTGCGGCAGAAAGCCGACGAGGAACAGCAGCACGATCTCCGCTAAAATAATGAGCTGCCGCCAATGCACCTTCTCCATGTATTTATAGTGCCGATGGACGCATTCGGCGGCAAAGATGCCGAGCATGAACGAGAGCACCGGCACGAGATAGCGCCTGCTGTGCGCCCAGTCGCCGTCGAAGAGATAGGCGCTGAAGAGCACGATGTTGCCCGTCTGCGCGTTGGCAAACACCTTGCCGCGGCAAAGATAGGTATAGGCGTCCTGCAAGCCGCCGGAGAGAATGATGAACGCGGCGGTCAGCATGGATTCCGACATCTGCCCGCGCGGTCTGTTTCCAAGTTCAGCCATTTGCAAGCCTCCCGTTTCCTTTTTGCAGCTTTACATCATATATGTGGAGCCATCGTATGTCAACCGATAACAAAGAATGAAATTGCACGCGGACGCTTGACAAAAAGAGAAAATCGGATATAATAACTCCGTAAACGTGATGAAAAAGTCAGTCGTGCAGACGAGCCCGCAGCGAGAGGGAATCGGTGAAAGCCCTCGGCAAACGAGGCACGGCAGCCGCTTTTGAGCAGTCCGCGAGGAGCGGAACGCTTCGTCCCCGTTACCGGACGGCTAAGATGCTCCCTGTGGGGAGATAATTAGGGTGGTACCGTGAAGCAAGGCTTCGCCCCTATTTCGGGGCGGAGCTTTTTTGTTGTTCGGAAAAGAGGTGAGAGGACTTGAAACGAAGGCTGCTTGCGCCGCTTGCGGCATTGCTGCTACTGACGCTTTGTACCGCCTGCGATGTAAAGGGAAACGACCTGCCGGGCGGAATGGAGGAGGACGCTGTTCTCAGCGCCGGTCTCGGCGTGATGGATCAGCTTATCCGCGGCGAATATGACGAGATCTGCGAGGCCATGCGCAGCGACGTGCGGGAAACGACCTCCGCCTCCGCGCTCAAAGAGGTGATGGACACGGCGACCGACGGCCTCGGCGCGCCGGAGGAGGTAACGGATACGATGGTGACCGGCGTGACGGACACCGACGAGCCGCACGCCATCGCGGTCATTCGGCGGAAGTACGAGAAAAAGAGCGTCTATTTCCGGATCGCCTTTGATCCCGAGATGCAGCTTATTGGGCTGGACGTTAAGAAAAAATAATTTGAAAAATTTATCATACAAAGGAGAAATCAACTATGTCCCATCCTGTTTACGGCCTCAACGAGCTGCGGGAAATGTTCCTGAAGTTCTTTGAGAGCAAGGGCCATTTGCGCCTGCCCAGCTTTTCCCTCATTCCGCAGAACGACAAGTCCATCCTGCTCATCAACGCCGGCATGACCCCGATGAAGCCGTGGTTCAAGGGCGAGGAAGAGCCGCCGCGCCGCCGCGTCTGTACCTGTCAGAAGTGCATCCGCACGGGCGACATCGACAACGTCGGCCACACCGCGCGCCACGGCACCTATTTTGAAATGCTCGGCAACTTCTCCTTCGGCGATTACTTCAAGCACGAGGCGATCGCGTGGTCGTGGGAGTTCCTCACCAGCCACGAGTGGGTCGGACTGGAGCCGGACCGCCTGTATCCCTCCGTGTTCGCCGGCAGCGACACGACGCCCGCGGACGACGAGGCATTCGCCATCTGGCGCGACGAGATCGGTATTCCCGCCGAGCGCATCTTCAGGTTCGGCAAGGAGGACAATTTCTGGGAGCACGGCTCCGGCCCCTGCGGCCCCTGCTCCGAAATTTACTACGACCGCGGCGCGGAGTACGGCTGCGGCAAGCCCGGCTGCACGGTCGGCTGCGACTGCGACCGCTACGTTGAGGTGTGGAACAACGTCTTTTCCCAGTTCGACAACGACGGCCACGGCAACTACACCGAGCTCAGGCAGAAGAACATCGACACCGGCATGGGGCTCGAGCGCCTCGCAATGGTGAGCCAGAACGTCAATTCCCTCTTTGACGTGGACACCGTCATGCACATCACCAACAAGGTCAGCGAGCTGACCGGCGCGCACTACGGCGAGAGTCAGGCGCGCGACGTGTCGCTGCGCATCATTACCGACCATATCCGCTCTGCGAGCTTCATGATCTGCGACGGCGTGCTGCCGAGCAACGAGGGCCGCGGCTACGTTCTGCGCCGTCTGCTGCGCCGCGCCGCGCGCCACGGAAAGCTCCTCGGTGTGAACCGCCCGTTCCTCTATGAGATCGTCGATACGGTCGTGGCGGTCAACGAGTGCGAGTATAAGGATCTGCGCGAGAAGCAGAGCTATATTACCAAGGTCATCCGCACGGAGGAGGAGAACTTTGCCAAAACCATCGACGGCGGCATGAGGATCTTCTCCGATATGCTCGCCGCGCACAAGGCCAAGGGCGAAACAAAGTTCTCCGGCGAGGACGCTTTCAAGCTCTACGACACCTACGGCTTTCCCATCGACCTCACGCGCGAGATGGCCGCGGACGAGGGTCTGAGCGTGGACGAGGAGGCTTTCGCGCAGGCGATGGCCGAACAGAAGACCCGTGCTCGCGAAGCGCGCCGTGCGCTCGGCGACCTCGGCTGGGCCGGCGTGGAGTTCGGTAAGGACGTTCCGTCCACTGAGTTCATCGGCTATGACCGCGACACCGTTGACGATGCGAAGCTCGTTGCGCTGGCGGTCGAGAGCGAGCAGGCCGAGGAGCTGATGAGCGGCGTCGAGGGCGTTATGGTGCTCAACAAGACTCCGTTTTACGCCGAGATGGGCGGTCAGGTGGCCGACCACGGCGTGATCGCCTGCGGCAACGCAAGGTTTGAAGTCACGGACGTGCAGAAGAACAAGGGCGGCAAGTATATGCACACCGGCAAGGTCGTCTCCGGCAGCTTCAAGCTCGGCGACACCGTGACGGCGAGCATCGACACCGAACGCCGCAGCGCCATCCGCCGCGCGCACAGCGCGACGCACCTGCTCGATGCGGCGCTCAAGCACGTTTTGGGCGAGCACGTCCATCAGGCCGGCTCTCTCGTTGAACCCGACCGTCTGCGCTTCGACTTCACGCACTTCGAGGGCATCACGCCCGAGCAGCTCGCCGCGGTGGACGCTTTCGTGAACGACGCCGTGCTCGATGGCATCCCCGTCGTGACCGAGGTGCTGCCCATCGAGGAGGCCAGGAAGAAGGGCGCGATCGCCATGTTCGGCGAGAAGTACGGCGACGTGGTGCGCGTGGTCGAAATGGGCGATGTGTCTATGGAGTTCTGCGGCGGCACGCACCTTGACAACACCGCCAAGGTCGGCCTTTTCCGCATCAAGAGCGAGGGCAGCGTTGCCTCCGGCGTGCGCCGCATCGAGGCCATCACCGGCAGGCAGACGCTCGCGGAGGTCCGCCGCAATCAGGAGAAGCTTTTCCGCGTAGCGCAGCTGCTCAAGACCACGCCGGTCGAGCTGGAGAGCAAGCTCGAAGCGCAGCTCGGCGAGCTCAAGGAAATCCGCGCCAAGCTCGAAAAATTCAAGGAGGAGGCGTCGCTCGGCGAGGCGCGAGGCTTCCTCACCGCCGCCAGAACGGTCGGGGGATTGAAGGTCATCACCGTGCAGCGCGACGGTCTGGACCCCAACGCCATGCGCAAGCTCGGTGACTTCCTGCGCGACAAGGAGGCGGGCGTCGTCGGCGTGCTGGCCTCTGTACACGACGGCAAGGTGACGCTGCTGGCGGTCTGCGGCAAGGACGCTGTGGCCAGGGGCGTCAAGGCCGGCGACATCATTAAGACCATCGCGCCCATCTGCGGAGGCAAGGGCGGAGGCAAGCCGGATTCCGCTATGGGCGGCGGCACCGAGGTCAGCCGCGTGGACGACGCGCTCGCGGCGGTGGACGATTACGTCGCCAAGGTGATCGGCTGATACAAAACCATTTTTTTGAAAGGAGCAGTTAGCATGAAGAACGATTGTCTGTTCTGCGCCATCGCGGCGGGGGAGATCCCCTCGAGAAAGGTCTATGAGGACGAGCTGTGCTACGCCTTCAACGACATTGCGCCGCAGGCACCCACGCACTTTCTCGTCATTCCCAAGGCGCACATCGCGTCCGTCGCGGGCATCAGCGCAGAAAACAGCGCCGTTGTGGCCCATATCTTCGAGGTCATCGCAAAGCTCACGAAGGAGCAGGGCATCGAGAGCTACCGCGTCGTCTCGAACATCGGCGAGCAGGCGGGGCAGAGCGTACCGCACCTGCACTTCCATGTGCTTGCGGGGCGGGATATGACTTGGCCTCCGGGCTAAAGGCATAGTACATTGAAAGGGAGGCCATTCTTCCGAAAGAATGGTCTCCCTTTTTTGATGCCGTGGCAAAATCCCACCATTGCCAAAAGGAAGATCATGCCGTATAATAAATGAAAATTCAACCGTATGGGTGAAGAATCACAAGGGAATGTTACCGAATGGTAGCATGAACCACGAGGTGATTCGATGTACTTCAAACGGTTGGAGGATCTGCGCGTTGACCATGACAAAACGCAGCTCGAAATCGCGGAATATCTCAATATGAACCGTAACGTCTATTGGCGTTACGAAAAGGGCGAACGGGAAATACCCGTTTGGGCGGTCATCAAGCTCGCGCAGTATTATAAGGTCAGCGCCGACTATCTGCTCGGCCTGAAGGACGAGCCGTGACGCGCCCGCTGGTTTGGTTTTGCGCCGCCTTTGCGTTCGGCTGCGCCGCGGCGCAGTATTTGCTCGCGCCCTCGCTGTGGCTTCCGGCGGCGGGTGTCATGCTCCTGCTTTGCGCGCCGTTTCTGCTCCTGCGCGGTGCCAAACGGCGGCGCGCGCTGCTGTGCGCGCTGGGCATGGCGTTCGCCTTCGGCTGGAATGCCGTCCACGCGCATTTCATCGCCGCGCCGAACGAGGCGCTTATCGGTACGACGGAGGGCGTGGAGCTGGAGCTTTGCTCCTACGCCGTGGAGACGAGCTATGGCGCGAAGGCGACGGTGCGCATCCTTGACCGCGGCCTGCAAGGGAAAGCCGTCTACTACGGAGACGCGGAGTTGCTCGCCCTCGAACCGGGCGAGCGTGTGCGGGATACGGTGCTTTTCAACAGCGCGGCCGACCCGGCGGGGACCGGCGATCATGTCCGCAGCTTTACGTCCAAGGGCGTCTATCTGCTGCTCTACAGCCGCGGCGAGCCTGCGTATGACGCGGGCGACGCGGGTGCGCTGCGCTATGCGCCGCAGCGCATCGCCAAAAGGCTCGGCGAGACCATCGAGACGGTCTACGGCGAGCGGGAGGGCGGCTTTCTGCGCGCCCTGCTCCTCGGCGACAAACGGTATCTCGACGTGGAGGACTCGTCCAATCTGAGCGAGGCGGGCATCTACCACATCACCGCTGTTTCGGGCCTGCACTGCATGTTCCTCGTCGAGCTGTTCGACCGTCTGCTCCGCGCGTCGCACCGGCGCACACGCTGCGCGGTGACGATCCCGCTGCTGCTTCTCTACGCGGTAACGGTCGGCGCGTCGCCGAGCATCCTGCGCGCCTGCGTGATGATCTCCATGACGCAGCTCGCGCCGCTTTTCCGGCGGGAGAGCGATCCGCCGACGGCGCTCGGCTTCGCACTGCTGCTCATTCTGCTCAAAAATCCCTACGCCATCGCAAGCATCAGCTTGCAGCTCTCGTTCTCGGCGGTGGCGGGTCTCGTGTGGCTGACACCGAAGCTGACGCACGGCATCCGCACGAAAAATCGCGCGCTGCGCTTTGTGCTCACGTCGTTCGCCACGACGCTCGGAGCGATGGCGTTCTCCACGCCGCTGGGGGCATACTATTTCGGCACGTTCTCCATCGTTTCGCTCCTGAGCAACCTCCTTTGCCTGTGGATGGTGAGCCTTGTGTTCGGCGCGGGATTGCTCGGGCTGCTGCTGAGCATGATCGTCCCGCCAATCGGCGCGGCCTTTGTGCCGCTCGTGTCGCTCGGCGTGCGGTACGTGCTGTTCGTTTCGGGGCTGATGGAGAGTCTGCCGCTCCACGCGCTCTATTTCAACACCACGCTTTCGGTGCTGTGGCTCGCTTACGTTTACGCGCTCCTTGCGGTCTGCGCCGTTGCGCGGCGGGGACGCTGCCGCTGGCAGATCGCCGGTGTGCTGGCCGTTGCGATGCTCCTTGTGACGGCGCGGCTCAACACGCTGGAATTTGAGCAGGGGAGCCTGCACGTCACGGCGCTCGACGTCGGACAGGGCGAAAGCGTGGCGCTGCTTTCCGACCGGCACGGTGTGCTCGTGGACTGCGGCAGCAGCAATTCCTACGTCAGCGCGGGGGACGTGGCCGCGGACTATCTGCTCAGCGCCGGCATCCGGCGGCTCGACGCGGTGGTGCTCACGCACTACCATGCCGACCACGCGAATGGGCTTGCTCTGCTGCTCGCGCGCATCGGCGCGGACGCGCTCTACCTTCCCGATATTGCGGAGGAGGACGGCGAAAAGACCGCCGTGCTCGCGCTGGCGGAGCGCTACGGTGTGGAGGTCCGCTATGTGACGGAGGAGACGGAGGCATCCGTCGGCGACGCGGCGCTGACGCTTTATCCGCCGGTGGGCGAGGGCGGCGCAAACGAGCTGGGGCTGACGGTCGTCTGCACGCTGGGCGAGTTCGACACGCTCATCACCGGCGACATGGACAGCAAGACCGAGCGTGTGCTGGTGGGCACCTACGCACTGCCGGATGTTGAGGTGCTGCTGGTCGGCCACCACGGCTCGCGCTATTCGACGAGCGAGGAGCTTTTGGAAACGGTCACACCGGAGGTCGGCGTGGTGAGCGTCGGCAGCAACAGCTACGGCCACCCGACCGACGAGGCGCTGATGCGCCTGACGGACGAGGGGATCGCGGTCTATCGGACGGACTTACAGGGAAATATCCATATCACAGTGAATTGAGGAAAGCTATGGCGGAGAAGAAAACGAACGGAAAGGGCTATCAGGCGCTCAAGGCCGACCTTGCGGCCGGCACGCTCGGCGAGGTCTATATTTTCTACGGCGAGGAGAGCTACCTACGCGAGTATTATCTCAAGGAGGTGCAGAAGAAGCTCGTCCCCGCCGGCTTTGAGGAGTTCAACCTCCACCGCGTTTCGGGCAAGGGCCTGGCGATGGAGGAGCTTGCCGAGATGACCGAGGCGATGCCGATGATGGCCGAGCGCACGCTCATTGTCGTCACGGACTGCGACCTCTACAAGTTAGGCGAGGAGCAGCGGGAAAAGCTCATTGCCCTGCTGGGCGATTTTCCCGAATACTGCTGCCTGATCTTCGTCTACGATCTGGTGGAGTACAAGCCGAATAAGACCTACAAAAAGCTCTATGCCGCGCTCTCGGACAAAGCGAGGGAGGTCAAATTCGAGCCGCAGGACAAGAGCGACCTCATCAACTGGATCGCCCGCCGTTTCCGCGCGGCGGGGCATGACATCGACGCCCGCACGGCGGAGCATTTGATGTTCACCTGCGGCAGTCTCATGACCGGCCTTGTGCCGGAGATCGAGAAAATCAGCGCCTACGCAAGGGGAAAGAACGTGACGGTCGAGGACATCAACGCGGTGGCCGATCCGGTGCTCGACGCGGTGGTATTCGACATGACGAGCGCCGTTACGAAAGGAAACTACGACCGCGCGAGCGAGCTCCTCGGCCAGCTCCTCAAAAAGCAGGAGGAGCCGATCATGCTCCTCAGCGTCATTTCCAAGGAGTTGCGGCGGCTCTACACCGCGCGGCTGGCGATCGAGTCGGGCAAGGATAAGCTGTGGCTGATGGATCTGTGGAATATGCGCTCGGACTATCCCGCGCGGCTGCTGCTCGACGCGGCGAGAAAAACGACACACGAGTGGTGCGCGAACAGTTTGGCCCTCTGCCAAAAGCTCGACCGGCGCATGAAAAGCGAAAAGGGCATCGACCGCGAGGGCGAGCTGAAGCTGCTGCTCATGCAGCTCGCGCAGAGGATGTGAGCGCATGAGCGGAAAGCCGAAGATCAGAGAGGTCATCGTGGTCGAGGGCCGCTACGATAAAAATACGCTCTCGCAGGTCGTGGACGCCTCCATTCTGGAGCTGGGCGGCTTCGGCATCTTCAACGACCGCGAGAGGACGGCGCTGCTGCGCCGTTTGGCTGAAACGCGCGGCATAGTCGTATTTACCGACCCCGACGGCGCGGGCTTTATGATCCGCAATCATCTGAAGGGAGCGCTTCAGAGCGGGCGGGTGCTGCACGCCTACGTCCCCGACGTGTACGGCAAGGAAAGACGCAAGCGCAGAGCGGGGAAGGAGGGCAAGCTCGGCGTGGAGGGAATGAAGCCCGAGGTGCTGCTTTCGGCCCTCCGCGCGGCGGGCGCTACCTTTGAGGGAAAAACTGAAACTGTAAAGGGGAATAACATCACACGCGCTGACCTGCTTGACCTTAACTTGATCGGGCCAGGGAGCCGCGCAAAGCGCGCCGCTCTGCTGCGCGCGCTTGCCCTGCCGGAGCATTTGTCCACCAACGCCCTGCTCGACGTGCTCGGCACGCTGATGACGCGCGAAGAACTTGTCGAGGAATGCAATAAAATTGTTGCAAATAGGGAATAAAAGGACTATAATTAAACATTATTTTGCTTGCCGAAGGCAGGCGCGAAGAAAGGAATGAATCAGTATGGCTGAGGAAGTCAAGGCCGTCGCCGCCGAAAACGAAAGCGAAGGCAAAAATTTTATCGACGCCTTCATCGAAGAAGACATTGCGGAGGGTGGGCGTTTTCAGGGCCAGCAGGTTCACACCCGTTTTCCGCCCGAGCCGAACGGCTATCTGCACATCGGCCACTGCAAGGCGCTGACCATCGACTTCGGCACCGCCGAGCGCTTCGGCGGCCTTTGCAACCTGCGCATGGACGATACGAACCCCACGAAAGAGGATGTCGAGTTCGTCGATGCCATCAAGGAGGATATCCATTGGCTCGGCTTCGACTGGGGTGACCGCTTCTTCTACGGCAGCGATTACTTTGATAAGGACTATGAGTACGCCATCGAGCTGATCAAAAAGGGACTCGCTTACGTCTGCGACCTGACGCCCGAGCAGGCGAAGGAGTACCGCGGCGACATCGGCAAGCCCGCCGTTTCTCCCTATCGCGACCGCGACGTGGAGGAAAACCTCGACCTCTTTGAGCGCATGAAAAACGGCGAGTTCCCCGAGGGCAGCCGCACTCTGCGCGCGAAGATCGACCTCGCCAGCGGCAATTTCAATATGCGCGACCCCGTCCTCTACCGTATCCGCTATATGCACCATCACCGTCAGGGCGACAAGTGGTGCATCTACCCGATGTACGACTTTGCCCACCCCATTCAGGACGCGCTCGAGGGCATCACGCACTCGCTCTGCTCGCTGGAGTTCGAGGCGCACCGCCCGCTCTACGACTGGGTGGTAAACAACGTCTCCGTGCCCTGCAAGCCGCGTCAGATCGAGTTTGCCCGCCTCGGCATCGACCATACGGTGATGAGCAAGCGCAAGCTCAGAAAGCTCGTGGAGGAGGGCATCGTCTCCGGCTGGGACGATCCGCGTATGCCGACGCTCTGCGGTCTGCGCCGCCGCGGCTTCACGCCGAAATCCATCCGTAACTTCTGCGACCGCATCGGCGTCGCCAAGAGCGCAAGCGTGGTCGAATACAACTTTCTCGAGCACTGCCTGCGCGAGGATCTCAACGAAAAAGCCGAGCGCACGATGGGCGTGCTGCACCCCGTAAAGCTCATCATCACGAACTATCCGAAAGGGAAGAACGAGACTTTCGCGGTCGAGAACAACCCCACCGACCCCGCAGGCGGAACGCACGAGATCACTTTCTCCCGCGAGTGCTGGATCGAGGCGGACGACTTCATGGCCGAGCCGATCCCCAAATATAAGCGCCTGTTCCCCGGCGGCCCCGAGTGCCGCTTGAAGGGAGCGTATCTGATCAGGTGCGTCGGCTACGAAACGGATGAGAACGGCAATGTGACCGAGATCGCCGCCGAGTACGACCCCGACTCCCGCGGCGGCGATCCTGCCGACGGCCGCAAGGTCAAGGGCGCGACGCTCCACTGGGTCGATGCCGCCACCGCCATCGACGCCGAGGTGCGCGTCTACAGCGAGCTGTTCAGCGATCCCGCGCCCGACGGTGCGGACAAGGACTTTATCGCCTGCATGAATCCCGACTCCCTCGAGGTTCTCACCGGCTGCAAGGTCGAAGCGCGTATGCGCGAGGTGGCCGCGGCCTATGATAAGACCGAGAAAAAGGGAAAGACCGCGCCGGGTTTCCAGTTCATGCGTCTGGGCTATTTCTGCCTTGACAATAAGGACTGCTCCGCCGACCATCTGGTGTTCAACCGCTCCGTCACGCTCAAGGACAGCTTTAAGCTCTGAGCGGCAGCGCGGTAAGCGCTTCGACCGCATGAAGGCGGCCGCAAGTCTGACACAAAGCTGCCGGCGCATGGAAAAATTTCCGTGCGCCGGCAGCTTTTTTGCAGGAGAGAAAAAATTCTGAAAAAAAGACTTGACAACAGGAGAGTCCGTGCTATAATACGCTACAACAAGTTAAAGCAGTGAAAACCAATGACGGAGAGAAGTAACCGGCGCAGATAAGCCCTCAGAGAGTCCCGGATGGTGTGAGCGGGGCGGCGGACGGTCGGTGAATGGACTTCGGAGGGCGGATCGAAAGGCGTCAGCCGAGTAGAGACCGACGGGACTCCCACCCGTTATCCATCGGGGCGCGTATGATGGTGCGCGTAAGCGAGCGGGCGTTTTATAACGTCAATTTGGGTGGTATCGCAGAGGTTCAATGACTTTTGTCCCATGTAGGTGGGATGAAGGTCTTTTTCTTTTTCATGTTCTGTTCCGGCAAAACAGAGCTTCATCTGCCGCCCAGGATCAAAATATATCGGAGGAAAACCAAAATGAAAAACAGCATGATGAAAAAACTTCTCACACTCACCCTTGCCGGCGCGATGACGCTGTCCCTCGCCGCCTGCGGAGCAAAGGACACCCAGACGTCCGACCAGCAGTCGGACGCCGCCAAGACCTACAAGGTCGCCGTTATCAAGCAGCTCGACCACGCTTCGCTCGACGAGATTGCGAACGCCATCACCGCCGAGTTGGATAAGCTCGCCGCGGACAACGGCGTGACCATTGAGTACGACGTGACCTCCGGGCAGAACGACCAGAGCACGCTCAAGCAGCTCTCCGATCAGGCCATCGCCGACGGCGTGGACGCCATCATTCCCATTGCCACCACCGCCGCGCAGATCGCCGCGCTCTCCGCGGAGGAGACCAAGACCCCCGTGGTCTTTGCCGCCATCTCCGATCCCGAGGCCGCGAAGCTCACCGGCATCGACTATGTGACCGGCACGAGCGACGCGCTCAATACCGACTTCATCATGGATATGATGTTCGCGCAGAATCCCAACGTCGCTAAGGTCGGCCTGCTGTACTCCCTCAACGAGCCGAACTCCACCAAGCCCATCGCGGACGCCAGGGCATATCTTGACGCCAAGGGCATCGAGTACATCGAGCAGACCGCGAACACCAACGATGAGGTCGTCGCTGCCGCCTCCGCTCTCATCGCCGCCGGTGTAGACGCTGTGTTCACCCCGACCGACAATGTCATCATGGCCGCTGAAATGGCCATCGCCGAGGAGCTTGCGAGCAACGGCATCCCGCACTACACCGGCGCGGACTCCTTTGTGCGCAACGGCGCCTATGCCACCTGCGGCG
>CAVKBJ010000111.1:0-2246 GCA_963654505.1 Lachnospiraceae bacterium | reverse complement strand
GTGCTATAAGTGCCGCTCTTCACATTTGCAGTACCGCCGTCAAATGCGTATACGCAGGCACCGGTACGAGAACAAATTGAGATATTGAGTTCTTCAAGGTTCACGATTGCGCCACTGCGTACAGTAATCGCGTCGCATTCCATCTCATAAAGCTCTTCGGTCCAACCGGTCTGACCTTCAATGCCAACAATGCTACCGTTCTTAATCGTGACTGTGCCAGTCGTAACATTAAACACCGAGCCATTCGCACAAGTAGCGGTAGAACTGATGGTATGTCCATTGAGGTCGACTGTTCCGGTAAAAGCAACATCTACACGTTCCGCGAGCGTCACGTCATCTACCAGCTTCACGGTGTCACCGTTCGTGGCGGCATCAACAGCCTTCTTTATTGTATCGTAATACTTATAGCCGCTGCCGGTGTTTACGGAGGCGACGGAATCCTCAGTCTGAGCCGCGCCGCAGACCTCGCACCCGGCACCACTATAGGTGTGGCCCTCCGTGCGGGAATAACCGCAAACGGAGCAGGTCATTCCGTGAGTGCCATCGCCGTTGTCCTTGTATGCCCACTCATGCTCGGCCACGTCGCTGCGATGGCTGGTCCGCCCGCAGGACGCCTCGTGCCAGTGAGACGTTCCGTCTCTGCTCCACGCGGTGGCAATGGTGTGGCTATGGCTGTCACGGTCGCTGGAGCTGCTGGAGCTGGTGCCTCCGCTCGTGGTGGAGCTGGAACCGCCGCTCGTGGTGGAGCTGCTGCCGCCGCTGACGCTGCTCTCCTTGCCCGTGCTGTCGGTCACGGTGATTTTGGAGCCGCCGCTGTTATCGACCGTGGTGCCCTTCGTCTCGACCGCCACGTCCTTGCTGGACTCGACCGCCTTGACCGTGCCGCTGCCCGTGACGGTCGTGCCCTCGGCATTGTTCTCGACCTTGCTGACGGTCGTGCCGCTGCCGGTCGTGACGGTCGTGCCGGTGGCCTCCTCGCTCACGGCGACGGTCTCGATCTTGGTGCTGCCCTTCGTTTCAACGGCGGTGTTCGCACCGGTGACGGCGAGGGTCTCCACCGTGGTCTTGCCCTCGGTCGTGACGGAGACGTTCTCCGCGCTGACCTCCAGCGTGCCGACGGTGGTGTTGTCGGTCGTCTTGACCTCGGACTTCGCGCCGGTCACGGCAACGGTCTCGACCTTGGTGTTGCCAGTGGTTTCGACGGAGGCATTCTCCGCGCTGACGGTCAGCGTGCCGACCGTCGTATTATCCGTGGTCGTAACGGCAGCGTTCGTGCCGGTCACGCTCAGCGTTTCGACCTTGGTCGTGCCGGTCGTCTCGACGGCAGCCTTCGTGCCGCTCGCCACGACGGTCTTGACCTCGGTATTGTTCAGCACGACGGTGCTGCCCTCGCCGGTGACGCTGACCTTCTCGACGGTCGCGCCGTCGAGCTTGACGCTGTTATCAGAGGACGCGACGATGAGGGTATCGACCTTGCCCGTCACGGTGACGTTGTTCGCGACGACGAGCGTGATGCCCTTGCTCTCGGTCGCATCGACGGTCTCGCCGTCCATGTTGGCGTAGGTGCCGATGGCGCGGTCAAGAATCGTGACGGTGGAGGCGCGGTTGATTTCGCCTTGCGGAGCGAGCGTGTCGGAGGTCACACCGCCGACGATACCCGCGTCAATGAGCGCCGCGACCATGCCCTGCGCGTAAGGCGCGACCTGCGCCGCGTCGCCGTACTTGGTGAGGTCGGGATTCGAAACAGGCTCCACGCCGAGGGCGCGGCCCAGCATGACCATCGCGCGCTCGCGGGAGATGGTCGCGTCGGGGCTGACGGTGCCGTCGCCGTTGCCGTTGAGGATACCCGCGGCGGCGCAGCGGTTGATGGCGTCGGAATACCACGCCGTCGGGTCGTTGTCGGTGAAGCCGGCGCTCTGCGCGGCGGGCAGGGCGAGCAGCTTCGTCAGAATGGTGGCGAGCTGCGCGCAGGTCAGCTCACCGTCCGGCAGAAATTCGCCGTTGCTGCCCTGCACGACCTCGGCCTTGCTCCAGCGGTCGATAGAGCTTTCCGCCCAGTGGCCCGCGGTATCGCCGTAGGTCGGCTCGGTCGCGCTTGCGCCTACCGTGAACAGACTGACTGTCATGGCAAACGCAAGAACGAGGGATAATAGCTTACGTTTCATGATTTCCTCCTGTGATAAAATTATATTTTTTCCGCGGCTCCCCGCGGTTTGGGTACAAAAGTGTCGTATAGAATGGGATAT
>CAVKBJ010000110.1:0-4864 GCA_963654505.1 Lachnospiraceae bacterium | reverse complement strand
ATGTAATGACGCGGCTGACAGCTTATACCTCGATTGGAAAAGCGGTGAGATCAGCCATAATGATTATCGACGGTTGAAGATCAAAATGACAGAGCAGACACAGCAGCTCGAAGCAAATATTTCCTATCTGAAAAAGGAAATATTTGCTATCGAGAATGGCATCGGCGCAGATGACCCTTATTTGACGGCATTCTTGAAGTATCAAAATATCCAGAGCATTAACCGCGGTATTCTGGTTGAGCTGATAAAGACGATTTGGGTTCATGGGAATGGCGAAATAACGGTTGATTTTAATTTTGCCGACGAGTATCAGCGTATCATTGACTTCATTGACAGCAATCATAGTACGCTCGCAGCGATAGAGCAGAAGCCTGCCATATAGAGGAAGCAGCAACACTATGCCCAAGCAAGGACTGTTGTTGTGCCATCGAAAGTGGTGCTGTAGGCCCGGTCGGACCCGTGGCCCCCGCTGCCCCGGTCGCGCCCGTAGCTCCTGCGGGGCCCTGTGCGCCCTGAGGACCCTGCGGACCGGCGGGGCCGGTGGGACCCTGCGCTCCCGCCGCGCCTGCGGCGCCTGCGGCGCCCTGCGGGCCCTGAAGCCCCTGTACGCCCTGCGGCCCCGTGGGACCGATCGGGCCCTGCACGCCCTGAATGCCCTGCACGCCCTGCGGGCCGGTCGGCCCGGCGATGCCGTAGGGCGGATACGGCGGCGGAGGAGGCGGGAACGGACGCGGGCAGCCTTGGTCGCAGCCGCAATTACCCTGATAACGATTGATAGCGATCACCCTTCCATGGATTTTCCGGCGGCGCGGCCGCCGGGCAGACGATACGTCTGCGTTTCAGTCTATGCGGCAGGATACGAAAGGGTCCCGCCTGCTCGACAGGCGGGACTCTTTTGAAAGCAGTATTTTCCGTGCGCGGCTCACAGCGCGGCGCGGAGCGCGTCCACGCGGTCGCACTTCTCCCACGCGACGCCGAGCTCCTCGCGCCCCATGTGGCCGTAGGCGGCGAGCGGGCGGTAGATCGGGCGGCGCAGGTCGAGGTCGCGGATGATGGCGGTCGGGCGCAGGTCAAAGACCTTCTCGACGGCCTCCTCCAGCTTGCTGTCGGCGACCGTGCCTGTGCCGAAGGTCTCGACGAGGATGCTCACCGGATGCGCCACGCCGATGGCGTAGGCGAGCTGCACCTGACACTTCGACGCAAGGCCCGCGGCGACGATGTTCTTGGCGATCCAGCGCGCGGCGTAGGCCGCGGAGCGGTCCACCTTCGTCGGGTCCTTGCCCGAGAAGGCGCCGCCGCCGTGCGGCGCGCTGCCGCCGTAGGTATCGACGATGATCTTGCGGCCCGTGAGGCCGCTGTCACCCTGCGGCCCGCCGATGACAAAGCGGCCCGTCGGGTTGACGTAGAATTTCGTTTCGCCGTCCAGCAGCCCCGCGGGAATGGTCGGCCTGATGACCAGCTCGATCATGTCGCGGCGAATTTGTTCAAGCGCCGCCTCGGGCGCGTGCTGCGTGGAGACGACCACCGTGTCGATGCGCGCGGGCCTGCCGTCCTCGCCGTACTCGACCGTGACCTGCGTTTTCCCGTCGGGGCGCAGATAGTCCACCAAGCCCTGCTTACGCACCTCGGTCAGGCGCTTTGAGAGCTTATGCGCGAGCGAGATGGCCAGCGGCATCAGCTCCGGCGTTTCGTCGCAGGCGAAGCCGAACATCATGCCCTGATCGCCCGCGCCGTTGTCGAGCCCGCTTGCGCCGCTCTCCCTGTTTTCATAGGAGTTATCGACGCCCATCGCGATGTCGCCGCTCTGCTCGTCGATGTTGGTGATGATGCCGCAGGTGTCGCAGTCGAAGCCGTACTTCGCGCGGTCGTAGCCGATCGAGCGGATGACCTCGCGCGCGATCTTCGGAATATCGACGTAGCAGCTCGTCGTGATCTCGCCCATGATGTGGACGAGGCCGGTGGAAACGGTCGTCTCGCAGGCGACGCGGCCGTTGGGGTCCTTTTCAAGGATCGCGTCGAGCACCGCGTCGGAGATCTGGTCGCAGATCTTGTCGGGATGCCCCTCGGTGACGGATTCGGAGGTGAATAAACGCTTTGCCATGATTTCTTCTTTCCTTTCTTCTGCGGGAAACAAAAACGCGCTCTGCCCGATCGACAGAGTGCGAAAACGCTTTGCTTTCCCTCATCTTTCGATTCGTTCGACGGATTTGGCACCTTGCAGAGCAGGTTGCCGTGGTATCATCGGGCCGATCCCTCCACCACTCTTGATGAAGTATTGACTTGTTGGAGAATACTGTACAGTATTTTAGCGCCATTTGTGCGCCTTGTCAACAAAAATCTTATTTTCCTGCGCAAATGATTGACATAGCCTTTTAATATGCTATAATGCCCGTGATAAGAAAATTGAATGTCATTTCATCGGGGACTTGCGGCCGCAGCCGCAACGGTCGAGAGATGTCGGATGCGTTCCGGTCAAAAGCAGACCGGACTTTTTTTGCCCATTTTTCAGAGAGGAGGGGACATTCCCCATGCGTATCCCGCTTTCCAGTCACTTCACCTACAAAAAGCTGCTGACCTTCGTGATGCCGAGCACCTTAATGATGATCGTCAACTCGGTCTACAGCATCGTGGACGGCTTCTTTGTCTCGAACTGTGTGGGCAAAAACGCCTTCGCCTCGCTCAATCTGATCTTTCCTGTCATCATGGCGCTCGCGGCTTTCGGCTTCATGATCGGCACGGGCGGCAGCGCCCTCATCGCCAAGACGCTCGGCGAGAGCGAGCCGAAAAAGGCCAACGAGATCTTCTCCATGCTCGTGCTCGTGCTCGCCCTCGGCGGCGCGGCAGTCTCGATGCTCTTTTTCGTTTTCCTCCGGCCCGTCTCCTATGCCGTCGGCGCGGACGAGGCGACGGTGGACGGCTGCGTGCTCTACGGACGCATCCTGCTCGTCTCGCTGCCGCTTTTCATGCTGCAAAACAGCTTTCAGAGCTTCCTCGCCACGGCGGAAAAGCCGGGCTTTGGCCTGAAGGTCACGGTTTTCGCGGGACTGACGAACGTGGCGCTCGACTTCCTGCTTGTCTACGTTTTCCCCTTCGGGCTTGCGGGCGCCGCGGCGGCGACGGCGCTTTCCCAAGCGGTCGGCGCGGCTATTCCGCTCGTCTACTTCCTGCGCGAGAACGACACCCCGCTGCGTCTCACACGCCCGCGCCTTGACCTCCGTGCGCTCGGCAAAGCCTGCTACAACGGCTCGAGCGAGATGGTCAGCAACCTCTCCGGCTCGCTCGTCGGCATCCTCTACAATGTGCAGCTCATGGCCATCGCGCAGGAGGACGGCGTGAGCGCCTACGGCGTTCTGATGTACGTCAACTTCGTCTTTATGGCCTTCTTCTTCGGCTACTCCATCGCCGTCACGCCGGTCGTCGGCTACCACTACGGCGCGCGGAACCATGCGGAGCTCAAAAGCCTGCTGCGCAAAAGCCTTGCCATCACGCTCGCCGTGAGCCTTCTCATGGCAGGTGCGGCCATCGCGCTCGCCGGCTCCATCGCCGACGTTTTCGTCGGCTACGACGCGGCCCTGCGCGAGCTGACGGCCAACGCCCTGCGGCTCTACTCCATCTCCTTCCTCGTCTGCGGCTTCAACATCTTCGGCTCGGCCTTTTTCACCGGCCTCAACGACGGCACGGCGAGCGCGCTCATCTCCTTCCTGCGCACGCTGGTCTTTCAGGTCGCGGCGGTGCTGCTTCTGCCGAGGGTGCTCGGCATCGACGGTATCTGGCTGGCGGTCGCTGCCGCGGAGACGGTCACGCTGTTCGTCACCGGCGGACTGCTTGTTGCGGGGCGGAGAAAATACCGCTACTTTTAAGAAAAAAACCGGAGGCAGACGCGCCGCGTCCGCCTCCTTTTTTTGTTCTCCTTGCTTCTCAGCCGACCAGCGCGGCGGTGTCCATCGCGATCATCAGCTCCTCGTTCGTGGGGATGAGCAGGACCTTGACCTTGGAATCTGCGGCGGAGATCACGCGCTCCTCGCCGCGGACGTTGTTCGCGTCCTCGTCCAGCTTCACGCCCATGTACTCAAGGCCGGAGGCGATCATCATGCGCTCATGCACGTCGTTCTCACCCACACCGGCGGTGAAGATGATGGCGTCCACGCCGCCCATGACGGCGGCATACGCGCCGATGAGCTTCTTGACCTCATAGGCGAACTTCTCGCGGGCGAGCGCACAGCGGGCATTGCCCTTTTCCGCGCCCTCCTCAAGATCGCGGAAGTCGGAGGAAACGCCGGAGATGCCCTCCATGCCGGACTTCTTGTTGAGGATATTGAGCATCTCGCCGATGGAGTAGCCGTACTTGTTCATCAGGTACTCCATGATACCGGCGTCGATGTCGCCCGCGCGGGTGCCCATCGGCAGGCCCGCAAGGGGCGTGAAGCCCATAGAGGTCTCGACGCTCTTTCCACCGTCCACCGCGGTGACGGAGGAGCCGTTGCCGAGGTGGCAGGAGATGAGCTTCAGGCTCTCGACGGGCTTGCCGAGCATATCGGCGGCGCGGGAGGCGACGTACTTGTGGCTGGTACCGTGGAAGCCGTAGCGGCGCACCTTGTCCTTCTCGTAATACTCATAGGGCAGGGCGTAGGTGTAGGCCACAGGGGGCATGGTCTGATGGAAGGCGGTGTCGAACACGGCGACCATCGGCACGCCGGGCATGAGCTTCTGGCAGGCTTTGATGCCGATGATGTTGGCGGGGTTGTGCAGCGGCGCGAGGGGATTGCACTCCTCGATGGCGGCCATGACCTCGTCGGTGATGACGACGCTCTTGGCGAACTTCTCGCCGCCGTGGACCACGCGGTGGCCGACCGCGTCGATTTCC
>CAVKBJ010000109.1:0-15145 GCA_963654505.1 Lachnospiraceae bacterium | reverse complement strand
CATTCGTTTCAGATGATAGTAGAAGGTTGCGCGGGGCAGTTGAGCGATTGAAAGAAGAATTTCCAAAGAATGTTTCCGCCTCAGCTTCTGAACTACCAGCGCTTTTTGTGCCGGCGTCGCTCGTCTTCCAAAACCAGGGCTTGCAAGTTTTTCAGGTATTCGTTCTCCGCGCGCAGCCGTTGAACCTCAGACAGCAAATCTTTTTCTATCTCTTTCGTCAGCTGCTTTGCCGGACGGCCCTTGCTGCTGCGGCCACGCCGTTCGATAGCAAAGCCTTCCGGCCCTTCTGTCAGGTAAATCCGCTCCCAGTCTTGTATCCTGTGATGATTGCTGATCTCAAACTGTCGTGCTGTTTCTCGATAGCTCAGCTTTTCCTTCTGCATGGTTTCTACGACCAGCTTCTTAAATTCCGGCGTGTATCGTTTGTTCGGTACTCCTTTTGGCATAGAATAACACCCCATTCCTTAGTACAAGTATCCTATCATACTTGTCTAACAAATGGGGTGCAGTTCAAATCCGTCCTGTACCGCTTTTAGCTGTTGATGCGCACCACGCATTTGACCTCAACACCGCCGACGCTCGCCGTCACGATGACCGTACCGGCCTTGACCGGCTTGATCGTGCCGTCCGCGCTGATCGTCGCAACGGAGGTATCCTCGCTCGACCACGTCGCCGCCGCGTCGGTTCCCTGCAAAATAAACTGGATGGAATCGCTCGTCCGGATCGTGCAGTCAAAAATGTCCGTCCCCGGTGCCTTTTGCAGCGTCGTGCCGACGTTGGTCTTGATCCACAGCGCCGAGACGTCGACCGCCGCGCTCTCCGCCGTATCCCCGTTGTCCGTATTGTCCGGCTCGACCGGCTCAGTGTCCTCTACCACCGGCGGAGCCGACTCGTCGGGCGCGGCTGTAGAATCGTCGGTCGTCACGGTCGTATCGTCCTGCGTCACAGGCGTGACGACCTCCGCGGCATCATCCTGATCCTCCTGTATCTTCTCCATGAATTTTCCGCCGAAGAGATACCACGAGAGGACGACCAGAACCACCAGCAGCACCGCGGCGAGCGGCCCGCGGGCGGAGTGCGTATGCTTTCTTTCTGCAACGTGATGCTCCCTCCGCCTGGCCGAAGTCCTGTTTGGGCGCTCCATCTCTTCACAGAAGGGGCAGCGGCGGTAGCTCGGGGAATACATCTCTCCGCAGATCGGGCATTTGATGAGATCCATACTTATCCTCCCAGGAACACGGACACTGACCGTGCCCGCGAGAAAAACATATTTACATAATACTTTCTTTTTGTCCCGCCGTCAACTGTTCTTTCCCTTTTCGCGGAATTTTTTTGTTGACGGCCTCTCTCCCTTGCAATTTGCCGCCGTGCTTTCTATAATAGAGGCAGATAAGCAAGCAACGGGGAGGTCATCACGCCTATGAGCACCATCTTCATCGGCATCGCCGGCGGCACCGGCTCCGGCAAGACCACGCTCACGCGCCATCTCAAGGAGCATTTCGGCGATGCCGTGACCGTTATCGGACACGACAGCTACTACAAGCGGCAGGAGGGCAAGACCTACGGCGAGCGCGCCAAGGTCAACTACGACCACCCCGACGCCTTCGAGACGAGTCTGCTCGTCGAGCATCTGCGTGAGCTGAAGGCGGGGCACAGCATCCAATGCCCCATCTATTCCTATGTCGATCACAACCGCACGGACGAAACGGTGGAGATCTTCCCCACCAGCGTCATCATCGTCGAGGGCATCCTGATCTTTCAGGATCCCGCCCTGCGCGACCTGTTCGACATTAAAATTTTCGTTGAGACCGACGCCGACGTGCGTATCCTCCGCCGCGCCCTGCGCGACATCCGCGACCGCGGCCGCACGCTTGAGAGCGTCATCACGCAGTATCTCACCACCGTCAAGCCCATGCACGAGCAGTACGTCGAGCCGAGCCGCAAGTACGCCGACATCATCGTGCTCGAGGGCGGACACAACCTCGTCGCGCTCGACATGATCATGCAGCGCATCGCAAACCACATCGCAAGCGGGGAATGAAGCGCGGCAAAAAAAGCAGCCTGTCGGCTGCTTTTTCTTTTACTTTTACGCGCCTGCAAAGCGGAACACCACGCCTACGAGGGCCGAAAGTCCGATGAACACGATGGGGTGCCAGTCCTTTGTGAATTTCACCCAGCGGGTGAACACGACCAGCACGGCGGCAAGGATCAATCCCTGCCAGAAGATCGCGTTTTCCGCGAGCACGAAGGTCTCCTTCACGACGACCAGTCCCGCCGCCGTGATGAGCGCGGTGGATGCGGGACGCAGACCGTAGAACGCACCGGTAACGTACTTACTGTCGCGGAACGCCTGCAAAAAGGCCGCGACGATAAGGATCACGATGATACTCGGCGCAACGAGGCCGATGGTCGCCGTCAGCGCGCCGGGGATACCGGCAGTGATGAAGCCGACGTAGGTCGCCATGTTCACGCCGATGGGGCCGGGCGTGGACTCGGACACGGCGATCATGTCCGCAAGCTGCGCGCGGGTGAACCAGCCGGTCTTGTCGGACATATCGTAGAGGAACGGGAGCGTCGCCATGCCGCCGCCGATGGCAAAAAGGCCTGTCTTGAAAAACTCCCAGAAAAGCCGCAGATAGAGCGTCATGCCGCCTCACCGCCCTTCTTCAAGGCGACCTGCAAAACGATACCGCTGGCCGCCGCGAACACGACGAATACGACCGGCGACCAGTCGGTGAGCAGCGACGCAAGCAGAATGATTGCGTAAAGCGCAAGCGTTCTCTTGTCCACGACCGACTTCTTCCACAGCTTGACGACCGCGTTGAAGATCAGCACGCACACGCACACGCGGATGCCCGCGAAGGCGTTCTTGACCCACGCGACCTCGGCAAAGGTCATGATAACGCCGGCAAGCAGCGAAATGATGATAAAGGACGGAAACACGACGCCGAGCGTCGCAACGATCCCGCCGAGCGTACCGCCGACCTTGCGGCCCGCGAAGGTCGCGGTGTTCACCGCGATGACGCCGGGAGTGCACTGTCCGATGGCAAACCAGTCGGCCAGCTCCTCCTCCGTCGCCCAGCCCTTATTCTCTACGACCTCGCGCTGCAAAATGGGCAGCATCGCGTAGCCGCCGCCGAAGGTCATCACGCCGACCTTGGCGAAGGTAAAAAACAATTCCCAAAGATTTTTTGCCATAATGTCTCCTTTTTACTCCACGTAGCCGTATAACCCGCGCACGGACACCTCGCCCGTGCGGACAGTCTCGGTCGTCCCGTCCTCATGCCGCACGATCAGGCCGAACTGCTCGTCCACGTCCAGCGCCATGACGCGCTCGCTCGCGTCGCGCCACAACAGCTGCACCTCGCGTCCGATGGTCAGGCAGTCTCTCCGGTAAGCAGCAAGATAGGGCGCGGTGTTCCCGCTTTGCAGTGCCGCGTAGAGCTTGTCCAGCTCCTCGATGAGCGCGGCGGCCAGCGCGGCGCGCTGCACGTGCTTCCCCGTTTCGAGGAAAACCGAGGTCGCCATGCCGCGGATCTCCTGCGGGAAATCCTCAAGCGCGTTGTTGCAGTTGATGCCGATGCCGATGACGGCGTAGTCCAGCGCGCCGCTCTCGCCCTCAAGCGAAAGCTCGGTGAGCGTGCCGCTGAGCTTTTTGCCGTTCAGCACAAGGTCGTTCGTCCACTTGATCTGCGGGCGCACGCCGCAGGCGCGCTCCACCGCGTCGCAGGCCGCCACCGCGCCGAGCGCCGTGAGCGGCAGGAGCTTTTCCGGTGCGAGCTTGGGGCGCAGCAGCGCGGAGAGATACACGCCCCGCCCCGGGCCGCTTGAAAAGCTGCGGCCCCGCCGTCCGCGGCCCGCAGTCTGCTCGTCGGCAACGGCCACCGCGCCGTCTGGTGCGCCCTCCGCCGCGGCGCGCTTTAGGAAGCTGTTCGTGGAGTCTACGCTGTCAAAGCAATAGAGCGTCCGCCCGACCGTTTTCGTCTCACCGAGACGGCGCCGCAGCTCGCGCTCGCTGAGCACATCCGGCGAGCCGGCCAGCCGGTAGCCCAGCCCCGTCTGCGCCTCGATGGTATAGCCGTCGCGCCGCAGGGCGCCGACCGCCTTCCACACCGCCGCGCGCGAAACGCCGAGCTGCGCGGAAATGCTCTCGCCCGAGACAAATTCGCCGTTTTGTGCGCTCAACAGCGCAAATATTTTTTCCTTACTCACCGTCTCGCCCGCTTTCCGTCATTTTCAGCGCGGATATTGTAGCACGCTTTCCGCGCTTTGTAAACCATTCTTCTTTCGTGGCATAAGAAAAACGCACGATGTCAAATCGTGCGTTTTTCACTATCTTAAAATTTCGTTTTCTCAGTCCGCCTTGGACGTGCCTCTTGCGTTCTTGACGACGATATCGGTCAGAGCGAAGAGCGCAATGACGTTGGGCAGAACCATGATCTGGTTGAACATATCGCTCAGCTCCCACACGAGGTCGCTGGATGTCAGCGTACCGAGGAAGATGAACACCAGCGCGATGAGGGTGTAGAACTTCGTGGACTTCTGTCCGAAGAGATAGGCCATGTTGACCTTGCCGAACAGGTTCCAGCCGAGGACGGTGGAAAAGGCGAAGAAGAACAGGCAGATCGCGACGAATATATTGCCCGCCGCTTCGCCGAAAACGGTGCCGAAGGCGGTTTGAGCGAGGTTGGTCTTGCCGAGCACGGAGGTAATATCACCGACATAGCCGTTGGCGAGAGGACCGTCCGCGGTGTAGAGGGTGGAGATGATGACGAGGGCGTTGAGCGTCAGCACCACGAAAGTGTCGATGAACACGCCGATCATGGCGACGACGCCCTGATCGTGCGGCTTCTTAACATTCGCAAGCGCGTGGGCATGGGGCGTGGAGCCCATGCCGGCCTCATTGGAGAACAATCCGCGCTTGGCACCTTGGGAAATGGCGATCTTCAGCGCCGCGCCGAAGCCGCCGCCGATGATGGCCTGCGGCTCAAAGGCATACTTGAAGATCATGCCGAAGGTCGCGGGAACGTACTTGATGCGGACGATGAGCACGATCAGTCCGCCGAGCAGGAACAGCGCCGCCATGAGGGGGACGAGCTTTTCGGTGACGGAGGCAAGGCGCTGTACGCCGCCGAGGAACACGAAAGCGCAGATGGCAACGAGCACGACGCCGATGATCCATGTCTGCACGCCGAAAGCATTGGAGAAAGTCTCTCCAATGGAGTTGGACTGCACCATGCAGCCGAAGAAGCCGAGGGCGAGAATGATGGCGACGGCGAAGAAGCCCGCGAGGAATTTGCCGAAGCCGCCCTTGAACGCGGTGGTGATATAGTAGACAGGGCCGCCGAGCACGTTGCCGTCCTTATCAACGGTGCGCGTTTCCTGCGCGAGCGTAGCTTCGGCGTAGATGGTCGCCATGCCGAGAAAGGCGATCACCCACATCCAGAAGATCGCGCCGGGGCCGCCGGTGAGGATCGCGCCGGACGCGCCGACGATGTTGCCGGTACCGACCTGCGCGGCGATGGCGGTGGCAAGCGCCTGGAAGGAGCTCATGCCGCTCTCCTGCTTTTTGCCGCTGAGACTGAGGTTGCCGAACACGCTGTTCCAGCCCTCCTTGAAGCAGCGGATCTGCACGAAGCGGGTCTTGATGGAGTACCACAGGCCAACAGCGATGAGCAGCACGACCAGAATATAGTCGGACAGATAGCCGTTGACCTTCTGTACAATGGGGAGAAGTGCGTCAGTCATGGGAAGTTTCCTCCTGAAAATATAGTACCCTGTCCTTTTCCTCCTCTCGTTTTGCTGGCAAAACAAAAACAGGGCCGCCGAAGAAATCGACAGCCCCGTAAAATTCCATTCTCACCGATGAAAAAACAGCACAGAAAACCACGCAAAGCGGTTTCCTGCCCCGTCTTCTTTGCCTGAGAGATTCAGCCCTCGCGGGGCCTTACACCTTCGGCACTCATCACTGAGATTTTCCAGAGCCATCTCCACCCTCAGTCTCCTTTCGGATTCAAAGGGCTTCTACGAACAAAAAAAGAATACGCTTTTCCCCGATTTTTGTCAATATTTTCTTTTCGGTTTCTTAATGGAATTGATTGCTTTTTTTCAGTCCGTCCCCTCATACCACCTGAAAAAGATAAAATTTGAGGTAATCCGTCTCCGGCACATTCCACAAAATCGGATGGTCGGGCGATTGCTGACGGGCCTCGATCTGACGCAGCTCCACGCCCGCATCGAGCGCGGCGGAGCGCAGCATTTTCTCAAACAGCTCGCTTGGCATGAAGTGGCTGCACGAGGCGGTGGCGAAGTAGCCGCCGCGCGGCAGCAGCCGCAGGGCGCGGAGGTTGATGTCCTTATACCCGCGCTCGGCGCTCTTCACCGTCCTGCGCGACTTGGTGAAGGCAGGCGGGTCGAGAATGATGAAATCATAGGGCTTGCCGCCCTTCTTCTCCAGCTCCGTGAGTAGGTCGAACACGTCCGCGGTCACGAAGTCCATGCGCCCCTCCAGACCGTTGCGCGCGGCGTTCGCGCGCGCCATCTCGATGGCACTCTCGGAGATATCCACAGCGGTGACGTGCTCCGCGCCGCCCAGCGCGGCGTTGAGCGCGAACGAGCCGGTGTGCGTGAAGCAGTCGAGCACGCGGCGGCTGCGGGCAAGGCGCGCGACCGCGAGTCGGTTATACTTCTGATCGAGGAAAAAGCCCGTTTTCTGCCCGTTCTCGACATCGACGCGGTAGTAGACGCCGTTCTCGCAAATCTCGGTCACGGCGCTCGCGGGCGTCTCCTTCCCCGCAAGCGGAAACCATCCCTTGTTCTGCTCCAGCCCCTCAAGTGCGCGGATGGCGACGTCATTGCGCTCGAAAATGCCGTCGATCTCCACGCCGTCCCCGGCGAGCACCTCGACAAGCAGCGGGAACAGCTCCGCCTTGATGCGCTCCATACCGACAGAGAGCGTCTGCGTGACGAGCAGGTTTTCAAAGCGGTCCACGGTCAGCCCCGGGAAACCGTCCGCCTCCCCGAAAATCACGCGGCAACAGGAAACGTCCGCACCCATGACAGTCCTGCGGTAGTCCCATGCGTAGCGGATGCGCCGCCGCCAGAAGTCCGCGTCGAAGCGGTCGTTCGCGTTGCACGAGAGCAGACGGATGCGGATCTTGCTCTCGCGGGAGAAAAAGCCGCTGCCAAGGTACTTCCCTTTCTCGCTCACCGCGTCCACGACCGCGCCGTTTTCGACCGTCTCCGGTTCGGAGACGATCTCCTGCGCGTAGATCCATGGGTGGCCGCCCTCGACCCATCGGGTGCCCTTGGCGGTGACGGTAAAGCGGGGATAGGCTCTTTCTGCTTTCATGGTTCGTCCTGCTTTCTTGAAAATTCTCTCGGAAAACTATACCACAGGGCAGGCGAAAAGGCAAGGCGAAGCGCCCTGCCCTTTCACTCGTTTTTTATCTGCACAGGCCGCGCAGCTCCTCCTCGCGTCACCTCGGGAGAAAATTTGTCAATTTCCGCTTGCTTTTTGTCCGCAGCTGTGATATGATACCAAACTGTGAATACAATGCGTTCCGCGTTTATCAACTGATTGGAGGTCTCCTGTTATGGAAATGTTTATTACCATTCTTCAGCTCATCTGCGGTCTGATCGTCACCGGCATCGTGCTCTTCCAGAGCGGCAAGTCCGCCGGCCTGAGCGGCGCGATTGGCGGCGTGGCCGACTCCTTTATGACGAAGAACAAGGCAAGAAGCATGGACGCCAAGCTCGCGCGCGCGACCAAGTGGGTCGGCGCCGCATTCATCGTGCTCACGCTCATCCTCAATATGCTGTAATTTTCTCTCTGCGCGTTAAGTAAACTGTCATCAAGGAAAGGACGCCGAAGCTGTGCTTCGGCGTCCTTTTTGCGCTTCACTCGATTTTCCTGAGCTCGTCGGGACGGGCATAGAGCTTCCCAAGCTCCGGCTCGACGCCCTTCTGCCGAAAAAGCTCCTCCAGAGTGACGAAACGGTAGCCCTGCGGCGTGAGCGCGTCAATGGCGCGCATCGCCGCCTCGACGCTGGTGGGGTACGGATCGTGCAGGAGAATGATGTCGCCGTCGCGGGCGTGCTCGATGATGTCCGTCGCCACGGCGTCGGCGTCCAGTCTACGCCAGTCCTCGGTATCGAGCGACCAGTAGACCATCGGCGTCCCGACCGTTGCGGCAGTCCGCGGGGCAAGAAAGCCCCACGGCGGGCGGAGCCAGTAAGTGCCGTCGCCCAGCAGAGCGCGCAGCGCCTCGTCGGTTTCAGCAATCTCTCGCAGGCGCTCGGACGGGTCGCCGCGGCTGAGATCCATGTGGGTATAGGTGTGATTGCCGACCTGATGCCCCTCGTCCGCCATGCGGCGCACGGTGTCCTCGTGTCCGGCGATCTGCTCGCCGATCAGGAAGAAGGTCGCCTTGGCGTCCCGCTCCGCAAGACCGTCGAGCAGCCGCTCAGTCGTCCCGGGCCACGGGCCGTCGTCAAAGGTCAGCGCCACGTACTTTTCCTGTACTGCCATCGGCTCCGCAGCCGCGACCGGCAGGCTTTCCTCCGACCTCGGCGCGAGCGCCAGCAGCGGGACTGCCAGCATACACAGCAGCGCCCGCCGCTTTTTTCCTGTCATTCCATCGCCCCCTCGAAGGAGCTTATGCGCCCGGCAGGGCGGTTATCCCCTTGGGACGGGCCGAAGCCGTTTTTCGCTCTCTACGCGCCCGACCGGTCTGTCAGCCGCCGAGGTACGCCTTGCGCACCGCGTCGCTGGCCATCAGCTCCGCGCCGGTGCCGGTGAGGGAGATCGTGCCCGTTTCGAGCACGTAGGCACGATCAGCGACGGAGAGCGCCGCCTGCGCGTTCTGCTCGACGAGCAGGATGGTCGTACCCGCGGCGTGCAGCTCGCGGATGATGTCGAAGATCTGCTCGACCAGAATGGGCGCGAGGCCCATCGACGGCTCGTCGAGCATCAGGAGCTTCGGCTTGCTCATGAGCGCGCGGCCCATGGCGAGCATCTGTTGCTCGCCGCCGGAGAGCGTACCGGCGATCTGACGGCGTCGCTCCTTCAGGCGCGGGAACCGCTCGTAAACATCCGCGATGCCCGGCTCGACGGTGGAATTGGGCTGCGTGTACGCGCCCATCTGCAAATTCTCCTCCACTGTCATCTGCTGGAAGATGTGACGCCCCTCCGGCACCTGCGCCAGACCGTGCTCGACGATCTTGTGCGGCGCGACGCCCTTGAGGTCGCGTCCCTCAAAGAGGATGCTGCCCATCTTGGGGTGCAGCAGGCCGGAAACGGTGTTCAGAATGGTGGACTTGCCCGCGCCGTTCGCGCCGATGAGCGTGACGACCTCGCCCTCGTTGACCTCGAAAGAAACGCCCTTGACGGCATGGATGCTGCCGTAGTACACGTGAATGTCATCGACTTTTAAGATCTGAGCCATCGTTACGCCTCCTTCTTCCGACCGAGGTACGCCTCAATGACCTCGGGGTTATTCTGAATGTCGTCAGGCGAGCCCTTAGCGATGATGCGTCCGAAGTTCAGCACGGCGATGCCCTCGCAGATGTTCATGACGAGGTTCATGTCGTGCTCGATGAGCAACACCGCGATCTTGAACGTGTCGCGGATGGAGCGGATATTCTCCATCAGCTCCGCCGTTTCGCTCGGGTTCATGCCCGCCGCCGGCTCGTCGAGCAGCAGCAGGCAGGGATTTGTCGCCAGCGCGCGCAGGATCTCCAAACGGCGCTGCGCGCCGTAGGGCAGGCTACCGGCCTTGGCGTTCGCAAACTCCTCCATGCGGAAGATGGAGAGCAGCTCCATCGCGCGCTCGTGGACGGTGTTCTCCTCGCGCCAGAAACGCGGCAGACGCAGAATGCCCTCGGCCATGCTGTAGTGCATCTGCGTGTCCATCGCGGTGGTGATGTTCTCCTCCACCGTGAGGTTCTGGAACAGGCGGATATTCTGGAAAGTGCGCGCGATACCCGCGCGGTTGATCTGCGCGGTGGTGAGGCCGTGAATATCCCTGCCGTTGAGCAGGATCGTGCCGTGCGTGGGCTGATAGACCTTGGTGAGCAGGTTGAAGATGGTCGTCTTGCCCGCGCCGTTGGGGCCGATAAGGCCCGCGATCTCCGTGCGGCCGATGGTGACGTTGAAGCTGTCCACCGCCTTGAGGCCGCCGAAGGTGATGCCGAGGTCAATGCACTCAAGGACGGGAGATTTATCCGCGTCGCGCTCCGGCAGCAGCGCCGGCTCACGGATGACGGGAATGAGCTTTGTTTTCTGCGTCATGGGTCATCCCTCCTTTTCTTCGGCGCCGTGCCGGCGCGGGAGCAGTCTTGCGAAAAACGCTTTGCACTGCGGGTTGTTGGTCGCGAGCATCACGAGAATCAGCACGATGGCGTAGACCAGCATACGGTAATCCGCGAACTGGCGCAGCGCCTCGGGCAGAACGGTCAGCGCCGCCGCCGAGATGAGGCTGCCCCAGATGTTGCCGAGTCCGCCGAGCACCACGAACACCAGCACGAGGATGGAGGTGTTGAAGTTGAACTTGACCGACTGGAGCGAGGAATAGTTCAGTCCGTAAAGTGCGCCCGCCGCGCCCGCGAGGGCGGCGGAGGTGACGAAGGCCATGAGCTTGTATTTCGTGAGGTTCAGGCCCACGGACTGCGCGGCGATGGGGTTATCGCGGATCGCCATGATCGCGCGTCCCGCGCGGGAGCGCGTGAGGTTGAGCACAATGAAAAGCGTGATCATCACGAGCACGAAGCCCGCGGCGAAGGTCGCAATGGTCTTGGTGCCGGTCGCGCCCTGCGCGCCCTTGATGATGGCGTAGCCCGCAGCGTCGAGGCCGAGGTCGTCCACCGTCTTTGCGCCGGAGGGGTTGAAGATGATGTGCAGCCCCCGGGAGTCATAGCCGACGATCAGGCAGTTGATGAGGTCCGCGATGATCTCGCCGAAGGCGAGCGTCACGATGGCGAGGTAGTCGCCCTGGAGCCGCAGCACCGGCGTGCCGACGAGCAGACCCACGATGGCGGCGAAGAGTGCGCCAACGAGCATCGCGACGGCAAGGCGCACCGGCGCGCTCGGAATCGCAGTGAGCAGGCTTTGGGAAACGATGACGCCGGTGAACGCGCCCACGCTCATGAAGCCCGCGTGGCCGAGACTCAGCTCACCGAGGATGCCGACAGTCAGGTTCAGTGAAACGGCCATCGACATATAGCAGCAAATCGGCACGAGCAGACCGAGCGTCTTGCGGTTGAGCATCCCGCCATTTTGCAGGACGGTCACGATGATGAACGCAGCGATAACGCCGAGGTAGGTCGCAAAATCGACCTTGGTGGTCCTTTTCAGGGACTTGAGCTTTGTTGTCAGCTTTGCCATTTCCGTCACCTCACACTTTCTCCGGCACGTACCTGCCGAGGAGTCCCGCGGGCTTGACGAGCAGCACCACGATCAGCACCGCGAACACGATGGCGTTGGCGAGCGTCGTGGAGATGTACGCCTTGGCGAGCGCCTCGATCACGCCGAGGAGCAGCCCGCCGAGGAACGCGCCGGGGATGGAGCCGATGCCGCCGAACACGGCGGCGGTGAACGCCTTGATGCCGGGCATGGAGCCGGTGGTCGGCATCAGCGAGGTGTTGAACGAGCAGAGCAGCACGCCCGCGACCGCGGCGAGCGCCGAGCCGATGGCGAAGGTCGCGGAGATGGTCGCGTTGACATTGATGCCCATGAGCTGTGCGGCGGCCTTATCCTCCGAGCAGGCGCGCATGGCCTTGCCCATCTTGCTCTTGTTGACGAAAAGCGTCAGCCCGACCATGATGACGACGCAGACCGTGATGGTCAGAAGCGAAATATAGGAGATGGAGAGCGCGCCGTCAAAGAGCCTTGCCGTGCCCTCGACCACTGGCGGATAGACGCGCGCCGCCGCCTTCCATATAAGCAGCGCGGAGTTTTGCAGGAAATAGCTCACGCCGATGGCGGTGATGAGCACCGCAAGGCTCGGCGCGGAGCGCAGCGGCTTATAGGCCAGCCGCTCGATCACGATGCCCAGCACCGTGCAGACCACTACGGCGAGCAGCACCGCCACGATATTCGGCAGGCCGAGGTAAAACATGGCGCAGAACGAGATGTAGCCGCCGACCATGATGATGTCGCCGTGCGCGAAGTTCAGCATCTTGGCAATGCCGTAGACCATCGTGTAGCCGAGCGCGATAATAGCGTACACGCTGCCGAGGCTGATGCCGCTGATGAGGTAGGATAAAAATTCCATTCGATAAAACACCCCTTATTCCCGATCTTTATTCTCTGGCAGAAGCAAGGGCAGGCTCGCCCTCTCCCCTGCCTTTGCTTCTGCCACAGAACAGGGCCGTGGCTGTCGGGAGCGAAGGCTCCCGACAGCCGAAGCCCAAAGAGAGATCAAACGATCTTTACTTCATGACGTACTGGCCGTTCTCGATGACAGCCGCGAGAGGAGCCTTGGAGACCTCGCCCTCGGCGTTCCAGGTCATGCCCTTACCGGTGAGGCCGTCCACGCTGAGGTCGGCCATCGCGGCGATCAGCGCCTCGCAGATCTCGGGAGCGCTCATGTCGTCGGTGCAACCGGCAGCTTCAAGCGCGGCCTTGACGATGTACACACCGTCGTAAGCGTCAGCGGCAAACTGGTTCGGCTCAACTCCGTACTTCTCGGTGTAGGCCTTGACGAAGCTCTGGGTCGCGGGGTCCTCGGAGTTGGCGGAGAACGGGGTCAGGAGCATGACGCCCTCGGCGAGAGAAGCATCGAAGCCGGGCATGGTGAGGATGCCGTCCATACCGTCCACGCCGAAGAAGGTTGGCTCATATTTCATGGCATTGGCCTGATTGAGGATAACGGAGGCGGGCTGATAGTAGATGGGCAGGAACACGACGTTGGCGCCGGCGTTCTTGGCGGCGGTGAGCTGCACGGTGAAGTCCGTGGCGGTGGCATTGGTGAAGGTGGTCTCGGAGACGATCTCGAACGCGCCCTTGACCTCAGCCTCCTTCACGAAGTTGTCACGGATGCCCTGAGAGTAGGCGTCGTCGTTGCGGTAGATGACCGCGACCTTGGAGCCAGCCATGTTCTCAGCGATGTAGTCAGCCGCGCCTGTGCCCTGGTTGGGGTCGGTGAAGCAGACCTGGAAGACGTTGTCTTTATTGGCGGTCACGTCGGGGGAGGAAGCGGACGGCGTGAGCATGAAGGTGCGGTCGGCATTGGTCACAGCGGCGACCGCGATGGACGCGCCGGTGGTGGTGGGGCCGACGAGGACCTGCATCCCCTCGTCCATCATGGTGTTGTAGGCGTTGACGGACTTTTCGCCGTCGGCCTCATCGTCCTGCTTGAGGAAGGTGAACTTGACGTTGGAATCGCTGGCGTTGATCTCCTCCACGGCAAGCTCCGCGCCGTTGATGACGGCCTGGCCGTAGATCGCGGCGTCGCCGGTCAGCGGGCCGGAGGAGCCGAGTACGAAGGTCTGTACCTCGGAGCCGGACGCATCGCCGGAGGTATCCGAGGTATCGGTGGTGCTGGTGTCGGCCTTCTGGCCGCAGGCTGCCATGGTGCATACCATCGCAGCCGCCATGAACATGGCTGCAAACTTCTTTTTCATCTTTGGGTTCTCCTTTTTTCAAATAGATTTCTTTTTTTATACAAAAAAGCGGTCCCGCCGACTTGGCGTGACCGCTTCGCTGTATCGAACTCACTCAATACTTATGCTTGCGTTCTGCCAAGTGCCTTGAAGCAATAGCAAATAATAATGCCAAGAATGGACAGGCCCAGTACGCGCAGGCCAAGAACAGACAGGCAAATCAAAATGGACGCCGCGACAGCAGCGTCCATCACAAGAATGCTCTTCATTTCAGCGGTGTTGGCGGCAGCGCAGGAGAAAGCGGCCTCTGCGCGGTCGGCAGCGGCGGTACAAGAACCGTTATTCATTTTTGCATAAGCAAAACGGAACATTGTATGAACTCTCCTCATGTATGTGTCATATTTGATGGTGCTATTGTAGCGCGTAAGAGCCCATTCGTCAAGACGACAAGTTTGATAAAATATACAGCTTGTCCAAAAGCCTCGTTGTCATATTGCACAATTTGAGCGTCAAAAGGTGGACGCATGGCACAAATTCCCCGCCGCGTGAAATTGAAATACGGCTTGCAAATGTCCGCAGCATTTGATACAATGCGGATAGCTCAACGAAGCTCCGCCAGCGGAGGCGGACTTATCATAAGAAAGGAAGATTTGTTATGATCTACACGACCGAAGTCCAGCATATGTGTCCGGTCGCCAAGGGCGCATATCACGGCCCCGCCCCCATTCCCGAGGAGGGCAAGTGGGTGCAGGCCAAGCAGCTCTCCGACATTTCCGGCTTTACCCACGGCATCGGCTGGTGCGCTCCCCAGCAAGGCGCGTGCAAGCTGACCCTTAATGTAAAGGAGGGCGTCATTCAGGAGGCGCTGGTCGAGACCATCGGCTGCTCCGGCATGACCCACTCCGCGGCGATGGCTTCCGAGATCCTCATCGGCAAGACGATCCTTGAGGCGCTCAACACCGACCTCGTGTGCGACGCCATCAACACCGCCATGCGCGAGCTGTTCCTCCAGATCGTCTACGGCCGCACCCAGTCCGCCTTTTCCGAGGACGGCCTTGCCGTCGGCGCATCCCTTGAGGACCTCGGCAAGGGCCTTCGCAGCCAGATCGGCACGATGTTCGGCACCGTCGCCAAGGGTCCGCGCTACCTCGAAATGGCCGAGGGCTACTGCACGAAGATGGCCCTCAACGCGCAGGACGAGATCATCGGCTACGAGTTCGTCAACCTCGGCAAGATGATGGACTTCATCAAAAAGGGCGACGACGCCAACACCGCGCTCGAAAAGGCCAGGGGCCACTACGGCCAGTGGGACAGCGCGGCGAAGTACATCGACCCGCGTCAGGAATAAGGAAGGGAGGACGAAACAATGGCTCTGTTTGAAAATTACGAGAGAAGGATCGACAAGATCAACGGCGTCCTCGCGCAGTACGGCCTCAAGAGTGTGGAGGAGTGCCGCGAGCTCTGCCAGTCCAGGGGCTTCGATCCCTACGAGATCGTCAAGGGCATCCAGCCCATCTGCTTTGAAAACGCCTGCTGGGCGTACA
>CAVKBJ010000108.1:0-11979 GCA_963654505.1 Lachnospiraceae bacterium | reverse complement strand
GGACGTCTGCTTTGCTATGCCCTTTTTGAACCGCCCATATTTTTTCGCTGATTCACTCATTCCTGTCTTGACACCTAATAGTTAGTCTTCCCAGTTGAACGTTTTTCCGGTCACGGGGAGACCGGTCCGGGCAGGAACCGCTCGCCCTCGCTCCGCGCGCTCAGCGTACCGGCGGACAGCGCGGTGAGCGCGGCGTCGAAGCCGCCGACATTCTCCCGCGGCAGCAGCAGCCGAACGCTCACCGCCGCGCCGAAGTCCGTGCCCTCTATCGTGCCGCCGTGGGCGGTGATGATGAGCTTCAGCCGCTCAAGCATCGGATAGGGACAGTCCACGCTCACGGCGCTCCACAGCCGCATCCTCGCCTTCCCCGCCGCGTCGAGCGCGTCCTTGGCGGACTTCGCGTAGGCGCGCGTCAGTCCGCCCGCGCCGAGCAGCACACCGCCGAAGTAGCGCGTCACGACGCACACGACGTTCTCCACGCCCTCGCGCTGAAAGACGTTCAGCATCGGCTGACCGGCTGTGCCCTGCGGCTCGCCGTCGTCGCCGTAGCGCACAGCGCCGCCCTCGTGGAGCGCGTAGCACCAGCAGTTGTGCCGTGCGTCATAGTATTTCTTCCGCATCTCGTCGAGGAAAGCGCGGGCCTCGGCCTCGCTTTCCACGCGGCGGACATGGCCGAGGAAGCGCGAGCGCTTCTCAGTGAACTCCGCCTCGCCCGCTCCCGCGGGAACGCAGTATTCCCCCACGCTCATACCTCCCAGTCCTCTTTCGGCTCGACGTAGCCCTCGACATAGTCTTTGACCTGGCCGAGCACACGCGGCGTGCAGACCGCCACGATGTCGATGGTCTCGCCGTACTCCACGCGCTCGACCTTCGCCTCGCGGTAAAGGCTGTCGAGTCGGCCGCCCTTGTCGTAGGGCAGATGAATGGTCACGCGGCGCGTGCCCTTGTCCAGCTCCGCGTCGATGGCGCGCAGCAGCTCGTCAAGCCCCTCGCCGGTGCGGGCGCTGATGTTCACCGTGCGCTCGCCGCGCGGGCGGATGTCGCCGTAGAAAAGGTCTGACTTGTTGTACACACGGATGCAGGGGATGCCCTCCGCGCTGAGGTCATGGATGAGCTGATCGACCACCTCCGCCTGCGCGATCCACTCGGGGTTCGAGATGTCGATGACGTGCAGCAGCAGGTCGGCGTACTCCAGCTCCTCGAGCGTCGCCTTGAAGGCGTCGACGAGCTGGTGCGGCAACTTGCGGATGAAGCCGACCGTATCGGAGATCACCACGTCGAGCGTATCGGAAACGGTCAGCAGCCGCGTCGTGGTGTCGAGCGTGTCGAACAGGCGGTCGTTCGCCGGAATGTCCGCGCCGGTGAGCGCGTTCAAAAGCGTCGATTTGCCCGCGTTCGTGTAGCCGACGATGGCCACGACCGGAATCTCGTTTTTCATGCGGCGCTCGCGCTGCGTGCCGCGCACGCGGCGCACCTCGTCGAGATCCTCCTTGAGCTTGTCGATCTTGCGGTGGATGTGGCGGCGGTCGGTCTCAAGCTGCGTTTCGCCGGGGCCCTTGGAGCCGATTGGCCCCTTGCCGCTCGTGCCCGCCTGCCGCTCAAGGTGCGTCCACATACCGACGAGGCGCGGCAGCAGGTATTGATACTGCGCCAGCTCGACCTGCAAGCGCCCCTCCTTCGTCTTGGCACGCTGGGCGAAAATATCGAGGATCAATCCGCTGCGGTCGAGCACCTGCACGCCCAGGTCCTCCGTCAAAACGCGCATCTGCGAGGGGGAGAGATCGTTGTCGAAAATGGCCATCGTCGCCTCGGTCGAGCCGATGAGCTCTCGGATCTCCGCCACCTTGCCCTCGCCGATGAAGCTGCGCGGGTTCGGGGACGTCAGATTTTGCAGCACCGTCGCGACGCTCACCGCGCCCGCCGTCTCGACGAGGGCAGCGAGCTCGTCCATGCTCTCCTCGTCCGCGCTGTCCGCCCCGAGCACCGGCGAGGCAAGGCCGACGAGCACCACGCGGTCGCGCGGCTGTTCCACGGTTTTCAGTTTGTTTTCTTCCATAGTCTCACCTTTTCTGCGTTCTTTGCCCTCAGTATACGCGGTTTCGCCGGAAATGTAAACAAAAAAGAGGTCTGCCCGACGCAGACCTCTTTCGCTCGTCTTACTTGTCCAGACCGAACTTCTTGTTGAACTTGGCAACGCGGCCGCCGGTATCGACCAGCTTCTGCTTGCCAGTGAAGAAGGGGTGACACTTTGAGCACACTTCCACCTTGATATTCGCCTTGGTGGAACCTGTCTCAATCACATTACCGCAGGCGCAAGTAATAGTAGTCTGCTGATAATTGGGATGGATTCCTTCCTTCATTGCTCGTGTTCACCTCTTTCCGATCCGAGAGTGCTTTCATCAAAAAGCCAAAAAGGATAATATCACGCTTTTCGCCAAATTGCAAGCACAAATTTCGCGCTCTCCGATAAAATCCGAAAATGCAAAGCCGCGCGGCCCTCAGCGGAAAACGTTCAGCTCCGCGTCGTAAAGCTCCGTCCGCCGCACGCGGACGAAGTCCGGCTTATACGCCGGCAGCTCGCGCTCGATTGCCTGTGCGAGATAGGCAGGGTTCAGCCCCGGGTTCTGCGCGGCGACCACGGCGTCGGCAAAAATGCTGCCCCCGTCCTCCGTAAGCGTCATTTCGCGGAGCAGCGGAGCGACGTCGATCAGCGCGAGCTCCTTGTGCTTGGTGCGCTTTTCGATGGTCAGCGAGGGGCGGGCGAAAAGCTCACGCAGCCCGTCCGCCGCTCCGGCGGGCACGCCGCCGTCGTAGATCAGCTCTATCCTCGCGCGCAGGAACGCGAACTCGCGCACGGGGCGCGTGACGGGATAGCACTCCCGCACACGCAGGCCCGCGGGCAGCCCCGTGTTGAGCTTTTCCGCGATACCCGCGCCGTCCGTCTCCTCCACCGTTTCAAAGTCGAGCAGCTCGCAGTCGCTCGACTGCCCCACCGGCAGCGGCAGGACGATGGAGATGATCGGGTGCGGGTGAAAGCCGTTGGAGTGCTTCAAATGCAGCTCCGCGCGCGGGAACACGCGCTGAAAGGTGCGCATCGTATCAAGGTGCGAGATGTAGGAGGCCTGCGCCTCCTTGGTGAAAAGCAGTCTCAGCTTAGCCATCACAGGCCCTCCCCAGCAGAAGATTTGCGCCGCAGCCGTTGCAGTGCGTGCGGCAGTCCGGCGTGGTGACGGACCGGTACGCCCGCTCATGCTCGCGCCAGAGATAGTCCTCCGTCACGCCGCTCGAGATCATCGCCCAAGGCATCAGCTCGTCCCTTTCCCGCACGCGGTTGGCGTAGAAGTGCGGGTCGAGGCCGCATTCCTCGAAGGCTTCGAGCCAGCGCTTGAGGGAGAAATACTCCTCCCACGCGGAGAGGTGCTCGCCCTTGCGCCACGCCGTTTCGATGACCCTGCACAGCCGCCGGTCGCCGCGGGAGATGACGGCCTCCATATAGCTCGTGTCGGAGTCGTGCCAGTTGTAGGTGACGGACTTCGTGAGCATATTCTCGCGCAGCAGCCTCACGCGGCGCTCGTACTCCTCCTTGGGGATCTGCGGCTCCCACTGGAACGCCGTGTGCGCCTTCGGCACGAACCACGAGGTCGAGACCGTGATACGCACGCCGCGGTTTTTGTTGCTCGCGCTCTCGCGCCATGCGTGCATGACATGGGACGCGACCTCTGCGATGCCGAGCACGTCCTCGTCCGTCTCGGTCGGAAGGCCGAGCATGAAGTAGAGCTTGACCGCGCTGTAGCCGCCGGCAAAGGCGCGGCGGCAGGAGGCCAGCAGATCCTCCTCGGTGAGATTTTTATTGATGGCGTCGCGCAGGCGCTGCGTGCCGGCCTCGGGCGCGAAGGTCAATCCGGTCTTTCTGCCCTTTTGCAGCCGCTCCATGAGCGCCATCGAGAAGTTGTCGGCGCGCAGGCTCGGGAGCGAGAGATTCACGTGCCGCTCCCTGCAAAACTCCTCCAGATCGTCGCAGAGCTCGACGAGCGGGCGGTAGTCCGAGGTCGAGAGCGACGAGAGCGTCATTTCCTCGTAGCCGGAGTCCTCGATGGCCTCCTTCGCATACTCGACCAGCAGCTTTTCCGAGCGGTTGCGCACGGGGCGGTAGACGTAGCCCGCCTGACAGAAGCGGCAGCCGCGGATGCAGCCGCGGAAGAGTTCAAGCGTGGTGCGGTCCTGCACGATCTCGGTGGAGGGCACGATGGTCTTGGCCGGATACCACGCCTTGTCCATGTCGCGCATGATACGCTTGGTGACGACCCCCGGCGCGCCGTCCGTCGGCGTGATGGACCTCACGGTGCCGTCGGCGTTATAGTCCACCTCGTAAAGGCTCGGGACATAAATGCCGTCGAGCTGCGCGGCGGCGCGGAGAAATTCCCGCTTCGACCAGCCCTCGCGCCGCGCCCTGCGGTGCAGCTCGATAAGCTCGGCGTTCATCTCCTCGCCCTCGCCGATTTCGGCGATGTCGATGAAGTCCGCGATCGGCTCGCAGTTGAACATCGCCGTGCCTCCGGCGATGACGAGCGGCGTAAGCTCCGTGCGCTCGTCAGACCGGATCGGCACACCGGCAAGGTCGAGCATATTCAGCATGGCGGGAAACGCCATCTCGTAGCCGACCGAGAAGGCGATCACGTCAAAATCGCGGATGGGGTCGCCGGACTCGAGCGCGTAGAGCGGCAGGCCCGCGCGGCGCATCTCCTCCTCCATGTCGCCCCACGGGGCATAGACGCGCTCGCACCACACGCCGTCCATCCGGTTCATGATGCCGTAGAGAATGCGCATACCGAGGTTCGACATACCGATCTCGTAGGTGTCCGGAAAGCAGAAGGCCACGCGGGTATCGACCTGTGCGAGGTCCTTCATCACCGCGTTGTATTCGCCGCCCACGTAGCGCGCGGGCTTCTGCACGCGGGGCAGAATGCGTTCCAATCGTTCGTCCACAGTCAGACTCCTTTTCTATCAAGAAACGTTGACCGTATTTTACACGCTTTTCGCGCCGCGCGCAAGCCCCAGTTGCCGCAGCGAGCCGTAAAGCAGCCCGAAGGCGGCGAAGGCGAACAGATACCCGCTTTGCAGCCCGAGCGAGAGCCTGAGCCCCAACGCGCACAGCGCGAGCGAGCAGGCGATGCTGACCGCCGCGGTGACGCGCTCCCCCGCCGCCGGGCCGAGGAAAAAGGACAGAATCAGGCACAGCGCCCGCGCGCCGTCGAGCGGGACGACCGGCAGGAGGTTGAACGCCGCAAGCACGATATGCGCCCCGGCAAAGACGAAGGGCCACTCCCGCCACGTCCGCAGCCCGAGGAACACGAGAAGTCCGGCGCAGAGCAGATTGACCGCCACGCCCGCGAGCGTGACCGCCAGCTCGCGGCCGTAGGAGAGCCGCGCAAGCGACGGCGCGTCCAGCTCCGCGCCGAGCGCCGTAAGGCGAAAGCGCCTCACCGAAACGCCGTAGTGCCGCATCGCGGCGAGATGTCCCAGCTCATGCAGCGCCGCGGCGGTCAGGACCGCCGCGACAGCCATCGGCGGCGAGACGATGACGGCAAGCGCTACGAGCAGCCAGAAGCCCGCGCTCACGCGCACGGCGGCGCTAAACGGTCTTTGCGGCATAGGCGCCCGGGTCCAGATATTTTGAGTCGCTGAGCAGCTCGAAGTGCAGGTGCGCGCCGGTGGCGTTTCCGGTCGCGCCGACCTCGCCGAGCTTGCCGCCGCGCGCGACGCTCTGACCGGATGAGACCGTTATCCGGCTGCAATGCGCGTAGAGCGTTTCATACCCCTCCGCGTGGCGGACGGTCAGATATTTTCCCAGCACGGCGCTCTCCCCCACCACGCCGACCGTGCCGTCGGCGAAGCAGGCAAACGCCGTACCCTCCTCGGCGGCGAGGTCAATGCCGGTGTGAAAGGCTTCCGCCCCGCCGTTCGGGTCCTCGCGCCAGCCGAAGCCGGAGGTCAGCGTGCCGTCGAGCGGCGGCGCGCAGGCAAAGGGCAGCTCCGGCTGCGCGTCGAGCACGTAGTCCGGCAGCGCCCTTTCCGTCTGCTGCGAAACCTCCGCTCCCCCGCCGACCTCCTCCGCCCCGTTCCCGCCGAACACGGCGACGCAGGCGTTCCCGAGCGACTCCGCGAAGCGCTCCGGCGCAGCGGCCGCGTGGCCGATGGCAGCAAACGCCTCGGTGAAGTCCGCGTCGCGCACGAGCCATTGGGCGAGCGTGCCGCGGAAGGCCGAAAGATTTCCCGGCAGAACGAGCTTGAGCAGCACGAGCGACGCGAACAGCGCGCCGCACACGCTCGCCCGCACGAGCCGGAGCTGCGACGCGGCGGAGGGCTCCCGCTCCCCGCGTCGGCTCCCGACGGCGGCGTCCTGCCTTGTCCGGACAGCCGCGCGGCGTTTTCCCCTCATGCGCGCCCAGCGGCGCAGACGCATCCTTGCGGTCATAGGCTTTTCCTCCCCTGCTTTCCGTTTTGGGACAGTCTATGCCGCGCCATCGCCGCTTATGCCCACAGACGGAAAAGGAGCCGCCCGCGGGCGGCTCCTTTCTCCGATATGCTTCGCAGCTTTTTCTCTGCGGCTCACAGATGCTCCGCGCGGTGGCGGATCATCTCAGCGGCGATGCTCACGGCGATCTCCTCCGGCGTCTCTGCGAGGATCGGCAGACCGATGGGCGCGTGAACGCGGTCGATGTCCTCTTGCGAGAAGCCCGCCGCGGCGAGCCTTTCGCGCGTGACCGCCACCTTCTTCCTGCTTCCGATGCAGCCGATATAGGTCGCTGGCGTCCTGAGCACCTGCTCCAAAACCTCATAGTCCGCCTGATGGCCCGGCGTCATCACAACGGCGTAGTCGTCGGCGGTCAGCGAGACTTTCTCGAAAATGTTCCGAAAATCCCCGACGGCGATCTCTCGCGCGGTGGGGAAATGCTCCGGACACGCAAGCTCGGCGCGATTGTCGAACACCGTGACCTCGAAGCCGACGTAGCTCAGCACCGGCGCGAGGGCACGCCCGACGTGGCCCGCGCCGAAGAGATAGACGCGCCCCGCGCGCACGACCGGCTCAACGTAAATTTTCCCGTCCCAGTAAGGCTTCGAGGTGAAGAAGCTCTCCGTGCCGTGGCGCAGATCGTCCGCCGTGAGCAGTCGGAAGTCCCGCGCCGCCCCGTCGTCGAGGTCAAGACGGAGCCAGACGTTCCGCGCGCTGCCGAGCGCGCCGTGCCACGCGCGCAGCGTGTCCGCGCCCGCCGTGTCCCGCGGCGCAAAATACTGAAAGCAGATCGTCACGTCGCCGCCGCAGACCATGCCCGTGCTGTTTTCCGCCCTGGGACGGAGCGCGAAATCGCGCACCTCGCCCCTTCCCTCGCGCAGCAGCTCCCGCGCAAGCGCGATCGACTGCCGCTCCACCGCGCCGCCGCCGACCGTGCCGAGCGCCGAACCGTCCGCAAAGACCGCCATGTGCGCCCCCGCCCCGCGCGGGGACGAGCCGTCGGCGCTCAGAATACTGCACAGCATCACGCCCTCGCCCCGTTCCAGGGCCGAGAGCATCGCGTTTAATATCTCCTTCATCGTGTTATCCTTTCCGAAGAATAAATTTTGCAGTCATTATAGCAATCTTCCCCGCCCTTTGCAAGCGGCGAAGCCGTGCGGCTTCGACAAAAGAAAAAAATTTCGCAAAACACGGGAACCTTTTCGCGCCATCTGCGTCTATACTCTCCGTGTCGCCCCTGCGACCGGCAAACTATCTTTTTAAGGAGAACCCACCACATGAAACAAACCCTTTCCTCCCTTCTCGCCCTCGTCATGCTCCTCTCGCTGTCCGCCTGCGGCAAGCAGAATGACAGCAGCAGCGCCGACAGCTCCGACGCGCCCGCCGACTCCCTCGCCATCCTCGACACGGTCTGGAGCAGCTACTCCGATGAGGAAAAGTTCCCCGCCGCCGGCGGCGACCTCGAAAACAGCACGGACGACGGCCCCGGCCGCTTCGACGTCTCCGACGCGGACAGCCTCAACTACCTCCTCACCGTACCGGCCGAGGACGCCGCCCTCATCGACGACGCGGCCTCTCTGATGCACATGATGAACGCCAACACCTTCACCTGCGGCGCGCTGCGCGCGGCGAACGCCGACGACGTTTCCCGGCTCGCGCAGGACCTGCGCGGCGCCGTTCAGGGCAAGCAGTGGATGTGCGGCTTTCCCGATAAGCTCGTCGTCCTCACGCTGGACCGCTACGTCGTCTCCGTGTACGGCGACGAGGAGCTGGTGAACACCTTCCGCGACAAGCTGCAAGCGGCCTATCCCGACGCCGCCGTCGCCTACGACGAGGCCATTGCCTGACACCGGCGCGCTCCCCGCGCCGCACTCTTTCCCGAGGAGCCTTCCCCCATGCTGTTTTCCGACCTTCCCTTTCTCTACTACTTCCTGCCTTGCGTGCTCGCGCTCTATTTCCTCGCGCCGACGCGGTGGAAAAACGCCGTGCTCCTGCTCGCGAGCCTCTTTTTCTACGCCTGGGGCGAGCCGAAATTCGCCGTATTCCTGCTCGCGTCCATCGCGCAGGGCTACGTCTTCGCCCTGCTGATAGAAAAGCGCCGCTCCGACCGCGGACGCGCAAGGCTCCTTCTCGCGCTCTCGGCCGCGCTCAGTCTCGGCCTGCTCGGGTACTGCAAATACGCGGACTTCTTTCTCTCCGGCTTCAACGCGCTCACGGGACTGCACCTCCCCCTGCTCCGCATCGCGCTGCCCATCGGCATCAGCTTCTACACCTTTCAGATCCTCAGCTACGTCACCGACGTTTACCGCGGCGAGGTGGCGGCCCAGCGGAATTTCGTCAGCTTCGCCGCCTACGTCGCCATGTTCCCGCAGCTCATCGCGGGCCCCATCGTGCGCTATTCCGACGTCGCCGCGCAGTTAGAGCGCCGCACCCACTCCCTCGCGGACGCCGCCGCGGGCGCGCGGCGCTTCGTGCTGGGACTGGGCAAGAAGGTCCTGCTCGCGAACGTGTTCTACGAGCTGATGACGGCCTTCAAGGCGAGCGGCGAGAAGACCGTGCTCTTCTACTGGCTCTACGCGGCGGCCTGCACGTTGAACATCTACTTCGACTTCTCCGGCTACAGCGACATGGCCATCGGCCTCGGGCGCGTCTTCGGCTTTCATTATCCGGAGAATTTCAACTACCCCTACGTCTCCGCGAGCGTCACGGAGTTCTGGCGGCGCTGGCATATGAGCCTCGGCTCGTGGTTCCGCGACTACGTCTATATCCCGCTCGGCGGCAGCCGCGTGAGCAGGGCCAAATGGCTGCGGAACGTTTTCGTCGTCTGGCTGCTCACCGGCCTGTGGCACGGCGCGGCGTGGAGCTTCGTCCTGTGGGGGCTGCTTTTTGCCGTGCTCCTGACGGTGGAAAAGCTGTGGTGCGGCAGGGCACTCGCCAAAACGCGCGTCCTGAAGCACGCCTACGTCCTGCTGCTCGTGACCGTCAGCTTCGTGCTCTTTGACGCGGACAGCGTCGGCGCGGCGCTCTCGACCGTCGGCGGGCTGTTTTGCGCGGCGGGCGTGCCCGCAGCCGATGAAGTCAGTCTCTACTATCTCAGGAGCTTCGCCGTGGTATTCCTTATCGGTATCGCCGGCGCGACGCCGCTGCCGAAGCGGGCCGTGGAACGGCTCGCCGCGACGAGGGCGGGCGCGGCTGCCCTCGATTTTTTCGAGCCGTTCGCGCTCGTGGCTGTTTTGGCAGTCTCGACCGCCTACCTCGTGGACGGCTCGTTCAACCCGTTCCTGTACTTCCGCTTTTAAGGGGGCGCAAAAATGAAGAAGCTCAAAGACCTTGCGACCGTCGCGCTCCTCGCCGCGTTCCTGTTCGGCTTCGGCGCGTGGGCGGCGGTCAAGCCCGCGGACGCGCTCTCGCTGAGCGAGCGGCGCTCCCTCGCGCAGCGCCCCTCCGTGAGCGTGAGCGCCGTGCTGAGCGGAAAATTCATGTCGGATTTCGGGGACTACGCCCTCGACCAGTTCCCCCTGCGCGACGAATGGCGCACGCTCAAGGCGCTCACGAGCCGCTATCTCTACCGGCAGAAGGACAACAACGGCGTCTACCTCGCGGACGGTCACGCCGCGAAGCTCGACTATCCGCTGAACGGGGACTCCGTCGCCCACGCCGCCGGGCGCTTCCGCTACCTCTACGAGAATTTCATCGCGGACACCGATGCAAAGGTCTACCTCTCCGTCATTCCCGACAAGAACTATTTCCTCGCGGCGGCGAACGGCTATCCCGCCATCGACTACGAAGCCCTTGTGGAGGAGCTGCGCGGGCAGACGGGCTTCGCGCGGTATATCGACCTGTTCCCCCTGCTTTCGCTTGACGACTACTACCGCACGGACTCCCACTGGCGGCAGGAGAGGCTGCCCGCCGTGGCCGCCCATCTTGCGCGTGAGATGGGCGTGACGCTCGCCGACGAGTACGCCGAGCAGGTCCTCGACCGTCCCTACTACGGCGTGTACTACGGCTACGCGGCGCTGCCCATGCAGCCCGACGAGCTGCGCTATCTGACGAACGAAACGCTGGAGGGCTGCACGGTCTACAATTACGAGACGGGCAAATCTGGTCCTATTTATATGACTGAAAACGATACTTTGAATAGTACCAGTTTATATTCGCTTTTCCTCAGCGGCTCCGTCTCCCTGCTGACGGTCAAAAATCCGAATGCGGAAACCGACCGCGAGCTGATCGTGTTCCGCGACTCGTTTGCAAGCGCGCTCGCGCCGCTGCTCGCGGAGGGCTACGCGAAGATCACGCTGGCGGACATCCGCTATCTCCCCGCCGCCCAGATGGGAAAGCTGCTGGATTTCAGCGGCAGCGACGTGCTCTTTCTCTACAGCACCTCGGTGCTCAACAACAGCGGCACGCTCAAATAGAGGCAAAAACAAGCGCCGCGGAGTCCGCGGCGCTTGTTCGCTTCTTTTCTCTCAGCCGTTGATGGCGCTGAGCATCCCGAAATATTTTTCGTGCTTTTCCTGATACTCGCGGTTGAACACCGGATCGTTGCCCTGATGCAGGCGGTGAATGTATTCGTGGTGGCTGTTCATGACCGTGGGATCGAACTGCGAGATGGTGTAGACGCCGAGGTTGGAGCACTGGTCGGCGATGCGCTCGGCATTGATGAGAATGTCGAGAAAGACCAAGCCCGCGTAGACCGTACACTGCCCGTCGCGTAGGCGGCGGATATGGTTCGCGCGGAGGGTCGCCACCATGTCGTCCACGACCTCCTCCACCGGCTCGATGCGGCGGGCGATCTGCGCGTCCACGGCGGTGAAGCTGTTGTAAGCGTAGTCCATGATCTCGCGCAGAGCCTCGCCGAGCACATGAAGCTCCTGCTGCGCGGTGTCGGAAAATTCGATGTTCTTGCTGCGCAGCTCCTCGGCGTTCTCCGTGAGGTTCACGGCGTAGTCGCCGATGCGCTCAAACTCGGAGAAGCACTGGAGGTAGTAGTTGAGCAGGTCGTTGCCGTGTCCTGTCGGGACGTGGCTGGAGAGCTTGATGAGGTAGTTATCCACGCTGTCGGCCAGCGCGTCGATGTGATCCTCGTTCTGGTCGATCACGTCGATCGTGTGCTGGTCGAACCGGTGCAGCACGTCCAGCGCGCTCATCACGCCCGTGCGCGCGAGGCGCGCCATCGCGCCGATGGCGTCCGACGCGGCGGAAAGCGCCAGCGCGGGCGAAGCGAAGAACTTTTCGTCGAGCTGGGACAGCTCGTGATCGACGTTCTCGCCGATCTCCTTATCGTCCTTGACGAGGACGCGGGAGAGCTTTTCAAACTGGCCGCACACCGGCAGGAGCAGCACGGCGGTGGAAAGGCGGAAGATGGTGTGGACGTTCGCGATGGAGCCGGAGGTCATCGTCCGCCCCCACAGGCTGTCGAGCGCGCCCATGTGGTGCAGGACGGTCAGCGCCGTGATGATGATGAC
>CAVKBJ010000107.1:0-5565 GCA_963654505.1 Lachnospiraceae bacterium | reverse complement strand
ATGGTCAAGATGAACGGCTGCGCCGCCATTGACAGCGTCCGTCCGTTTCGCTTTTGGGCAGACAAGGCGGCGGTTGCCGCCGGTTTCCATTTGGAAAACAGCGTCTACCGTTATGGAGGACGAAGAATGGCGAGCATAGCAAATGTATTACCCATTGCGATTTCTGAAAAGACCAATTTCGCCTGCACAAATGAAAACATCCGTAGCAAGCAGCGCACGGCGGTACCCACTCGTGCATTTTTCAAAAATTCAGCCCCGCTGAACTTTTGAAAAATCTTGTTGGGCAACATCCCAAACCCTTTAACAATTTCGGAGAAATTGGCTATGCACCGTTGATGCTGACACTGGCTTTAGAATTATAATTGTACGAAATACGCTCGTAGATTCATTTGACCTCGCTCCATAAAAGAAAATTCTAAACAGTTTTCCTTATAGGACTTATTTATATTGCCTTTATTGTTCTAAGTATAGGATACCTAATGATTCGTTGCAATTTTGCTGCCATTAACCACTTATATTATGCTGTTTTTCAGTTACAATCAAGCCTGTTTTTGTGCTTGCTTATATATTATCTATATATGCATATATCAATTTCGAAAGAGATTTTATGGAGTCACACAAATCTTCAGATGTATCATCACTATCAAGTAATTCGGATGATGAATGTGATAACGGGTTTGCATTTCTTAATCTGTGAGCAAATTCAATAACTTCCTTACTGTCGGTAATATCAGAATAAAAATCTATAAGTGCCTTTTCCTTGTAGAAGCCTTTATAATTGGGCTTTTTTAATCTCGAATCATTATCTATTGCAAAATCCAAATCAGCTGTCACTCGATCAAAATAATTCTTGTAATATGCGAAAGCTGCCATATAGTTCGTTCGCTTCATCTCACATAAGTGCATAAAGTACAGGTAGTGGGCTTTGCTGTCTTTGGAAATAATCGCAGCCGAGTCTTTTATCTTCTGAGAATCGAAGCAATGGATTGTGCTACTTTTACAGTGGTCAGAATAATAGCTATAAAGATTAGGATGTCGATTAGAAAGAATGCCCAATAAATCTATGTGTCTGAATTCGCTTTGGATTAAGTGTGAAATCGCTATGGTTGTATCATAGGAGTTCCACTTGTCGGAGCGATTCTTCCTGAAAAGTTGATTCAAGAAACCCTTAATAGCTCTATCATTTTTAGTTTTCATAATCATTACTGTCAACCGCTTAGGATCAAGGCTGATAAAAGATATGCTCCGTTCAACAAGCCAGACGATTTCTTTTATAACAGGCTCGGATTTTAATTCATCCTTGTCCTTATATACGAAATAATTAAAAATTTCGCTTGGCGTAAATTCTATATTATCCGAAGAAAAGTGTTCGTTAATTAGCTCATTATATCTTTCTATGTCAATACTGTCAAAAAGTAATTCGATGGACAAGGCATTTAAGAAACGATACATCGCTCCTGCGGGCTGTTTTTATTTTGGTTGTTTTTTTGCGCCCGGCGTGGTATCATACCATATGAATAATCCGCGGCCCCGCGCCGCCTGAGCGATGGAGAAACGAGTATGAACGATTTTGAAAACGATATTCTGCCCACCGACCCCGACGAGGGAGAGGAGCTTGTCGAGCGCGTTTCGGGACGCGAGACCTACGAGTGGGTGCGCTCGCTCGTGGGCGCGGTGCTGGCCGTCACGCTGCTCTTTACCTTCGTCGTGCGGCTGATGGGCGTTTCCGGACACTCAATGGTGCCGACCTTGCAGGACGGCGACCGGCTGATCGTGCTCAGCGGCTGGCTGTGCGGGGAGTATCAGTATGGCGACATTGTGATCGCGTATAAGGAGAGCTTCGACGCCGAGCCGATCGTCAAGCGCGTCATCGCCACAGAGGGGCAGACCGTGGACATCGACTTCACGCTCGGCCGCGTGTTCGTGGACGGCGAGCTTTTGCAGGAGGATTACGTCAACGACCTCACCTATCTCGACGAGGGGACGGAGTTCCCGCTGACGCTTGGCGAGGGCGAGCTCTTTTTGATGGGCGACAACCGCAACCGCAGCAGCGACAGCCGAGACAGCAACCTCGGTCCCGTGGACGAGCGGCTCGTCATCGGCAAGGCCGTGCTGCTCGTCTTTCCGGGGCGGGACAGCCTGACCGGAAAGCGCGATTTCAGCCGCCTCGGCTCGCTGAAGCTGAAATAAGGAGGAGTACGCCATGCAGCTGGAAGGTCTGAGCTGGTTCCCCGGGCACATGACAAAAACGCGCCGCATGATCGCCGCCGAGATCGGCGGCATGGACGCGGTGTGCGAGATCCTCGACGCGCGCATTCCCCGCGCGAGCCGCAATCCGGACATCGACGAGCTGACCGCGGGCAAGCCGCGCATCGTGGTGCTCAACCGCGTCGATCAGGCCGATCCCGGGGCGACGAAGCAGTGGGCGGCGTGGTTCCGCGCGCAGGGCTGCGCGGTGCTGGAGGCTGACGCCAAATCCGGAGCGGGCGTGAAGCAGTTCGCGCCCGCCGTGCGCGGGCTGCTTGCCGATAAGCTCCGCGCCTACGAAGAAAAGGGGCAGGTCGGGCGCGTACTGCGCGTGATGGTGCTCGGCATCCCGAACGTCGGCAAATCGACCTTTATCAACAAGGTCTCCGGCCGCAAAACCGCCAAGGCGGAGGACCGTCCCGGCGTGACGCGCGGCAAGCAGTGGGTGCCGGTGGACAAGACGCTGGAGCTGCTCGACACGCCCGGCATCCTGTGGCCGAAATTTGAAGATCCCGCCGTCGGCGTGCGTCTCGGCTTCACCGGCGCCATCCGCGACGACGTGATGGATATGGAGGAGCTGGCCGCCCGGCTGATGGACTACCTCGGCGCGCGCTATCCTGACGCGCTCACCGAACGCTACAGGATCGCCGTCGAGCCGGACGAGCCGGGCTGGGAGCTGCTGGAAAAGGCGGGACGCAGGCGCGGCTTCCTGATCTCCGGCGGCGAGGTGGACACCGGGCGCATGGCGCGCATTTTGCTCGACGAGTTCCGCGCGGGCAAGCTCGGCCGTTTCACGCTCGAGCTTCCGGAGGAGAATATATGAGAGAACACGTTTCGCTTGCAGGCTTCAAGCTGGAGAACGAGGCCCGCGCGGCGGGCTATATCCGCGTCTGCGGCGTGGACGAGGCGGGAGCCGGGCCGCTGATGGGGCCGGTGTACGCCGCCGCGGTCATTCTGCCCGAGGACTGCGTGATCGAGGGGCTGGACGACTCCAAGAAGCTGACGGAGAAAAAGCGCGAGGCGCTTTTCGACGTCATCCGCGAGCGGGCAAGCGCGTACAGCGTCGCGTCCGTGGACGCCGCGGAGATCGACGAGATCGACATTCTCAACGCCCGCATGAAGGCGATGCAGCTCGCCATCGAAGGCCTGCCCGCGGCGGCGGACTTCGCCCTCATCGACGGTAACCGCGACCACGGCACGAGGTTTGCCGTCGCTGCGCCGCACCGCACCGTCGTCGGCGGGGACGGCAAGAGCATGAGCATCGCGGCGGCGTCGGTGCTCGCCAAGGTCAGCCGCGACCGCTTCGTGACCGAGGTGCTCGACAGGCTATACCCGCAGTACGGCTTCGCCCGGCACAAGGGCTACGGCACAAAGCTGCACTACGCCATGCTCGACGAGTACGGCCCCTGTCCGTGCCATCGGAAAACCTTTCTCAGGAAGTGGGAGGAGAAGCGGAAATGAGCACGGCGACGAAGGCGGCCGGCGACCGCGGCGAGGCGCTGGCCGCGGACTATCTGCGCGGAAACGGCTATGAGATACTGGCTTCGCAGTTCCGCTGCCGCTTCGGGGAGATCGACCTCATCGCCCGCAGGGAGGATATTCTCTGCTTCGTGGAGGTCAAGCTGCGGAGCGGTCTGCGCTTCGGCCTGCCGCGGGATTTCGTCACGGCGGCGAAGCAGCGGCGCATCCGCACCACGGCGGCCTTTTACATGACGCGGCACGATCCCGACCTCTGCGCCCGCTTCGACGTGGCGGAGGTCTACGACGACGAAACGCCGCCGCGCATCGAGTACATCGAGAACGCATTTGAGTAAGCGGGAAGGGGGCGGCTATGGCGCTCTATACGATCGGCGATCTGCATCTGTCGCTCGGCGGCAGTAAGCCGATGGACATTTTCGGGGACAGATGGGCGAACCACGCCGAACGGCTGCGGGAGTCCTTTTCCGCGCTCACGCCGGACGACGTGACGGTGCTTGCGGGCGACCTTTCGTGGGGCATCTCGCTCGACGAGGCGCTGCCGGACTTTCAATTCATCGACGCCCTGCCCGGGCGCAAGCTCATTTTGAAGGGCAATCACGACTACTGGTGGGGCACCGCCACGAAGATGAAGAAATTTTTCGAGGCCCACGGCATCGGGAGCATCGACATTCTGTTCAACAACTGCTTTTTCTGCGGCCCCTACGCCCTCTGCGGCACGCGAGGCTGGTTTTATGAGGAGGATGCCGCCGGCACGCACACGGGCAAGATGCTCGCGCGCGAGGCGATGCGGCTCGAAGCCTCGTTCAAGGCGGCGGGGGAGCGGCCCATCCTCTGCTTTCTGCACTACCCGCCGCTCTATCAGGGCTATCAGTGTCCCGAGCTGTTGGAGCTGATCGACCGCTACGGCGTCGAGCGGTGCTATTACGGCCATCTGCACGGCCCCACGCACCGCCGCGCCTTCGAGGGACGGCGCAGAAACACCGACTATGCTCTCATTTCGGCGGACTATTTGGGCTTCGTCCCGAAAAAAATCTGCGATTGACGGAAAAATGATAAAAAAAGGGTAGATATTTTCCGAAAGCTATGTTAAAATACCACTTTGCAATGAGCATCATTTGCTTAATACGGAGGAAAAAGAAACATGAATGTCAAGTCTGTTGAAAAGCTCGAAAAGAGCAGGGTCGCAGTCACCGTCGAAGTGACCGCCGAGGAGTTTGAAGCCGCCGTTCAGAAGGCGTATCTCAAGATGCGCAACAAGATCAGCGTACCCGGTTTCCGTCCCGGCAAGGCGCCCCGCAAGATGATCGAAAAGCTCTACGGCGAGGGCGTGTTCTACAGCGACGCTGTGGACGCGGCGCTCCCCGATGCATATACGCAGGCAGTCGGCTCCAGCGGCCTCGACGTGGTCGGCTATCCCGAGATCGAGATCGTGGACGATCAGATCGGCAAGGACGGCTTCACCTTTAAGGCGACCGTCGCGGTCTATCCCGAGGTCGAGCTGGGCAAATACAAGGGCGTGAGCGCCCCGAAGGATGAGGTCAAGGTCACGGCGGAGGACGTGAAGGAGCGCCTGAACCAGATGGCCGAGCGCGAGGCCCGTCTTGTTTCCGTGGATCGCAAGGTCAAGAAGGGCGACACCACCGTCATCGACTTCGAGGGCTTCGACAACGGCGTTGCCTTTGAAGGCGGCAAGGGCGAGAACCACGAGCTGGAGATTGGCTCCGGCAGCTTCGTCCCCGGCTTTGAGGATCAGATCGTCGGTATGAAGGCTGGCGAGGAGAAGGACATTGACATCACCTTCCCCGAGAATTACACCAAGGACCTCGCGGGCAAGCAGGT
>CAVKBJ010000106.1:0-6757 GCA_963654505.1 Lachnospiraceae bacterium | reverse complement strand
TCTCCGGGGTGGCGCTGGCCACCACCGTCAGACCGGCGGAATAGGCGTCGGTGGCGTAGATGATGCCGCAGTCGGCGGCGGCTTCGCTGACCTGAGAGGTGACTTCCTTGACGTTGTTGCCGTAGGTCAGCTTACCGGCCTCGGCGAGAGCGGCTTCGTCGAGCTCATAGTAGGCGAAGATCTTCTGCGTGTACTGGCCGACGGGAACGTCGCTGTTGCCCATCGCAAGCAACACCTCGCCGCTCTTGAGCAGCTCGGCGAGCTGGTCGAAGCTCTCGATGCCCTTGGGGTTGCCCTCGGGAACGGCGAGCGTGACCTTGTTTTCAAGCAGGTCGATGCGGCTGTCGGTCACGATGAGGTCAAGACCGTCGGGGTTCTTGTCGGCGTCGTCCTTGAGGCTGCCGTCGAGCGCGTTCATCTGCTGGGGGGCGGCGGAGATGAACAGGTCGCAGTCAGCGCCCTCCTTGATCTGCTTGAGCAGCGTGCCGGAGGAATCGAAGTTGTAGGTCACGGTGACCTCGGGCGCGACGGATTGATACATCTCGGCGATCTCGGTCATCGTCTCCTTCATGGAGGCGGCGGCAAAGACGATCAGCTCGACCGGCTGTGCCTCTTCGGTCTGCACGTCGTCGGTCTCGTCGGTGTCGGCGGTCGCGGTATCCGTCTGACCGCAGGCGGTCAGCGCTAAGACGAAGGAGAGCGCGAGGAGCAGGGATAAGAGCTTTTTCATGTTGTTTTTTCTTCCTTTCAACGTTTTGCTTTATCGTTATCTTTGGTGCATTTGGTGCAAAGATAATGAACGGATGAAATTTTTCCGCCGTGCGGCGGGCGATCTTATTTCCCAAACGGGCAGATCGGGTAATGGCAGGGCTTGCAGCCGAGGCACAGGCCGCCCTCGCCCATTGCGGCGATGTCGGCGCGCGTGACAGGGACGTTGGCCGCGACCCTCGGCAGCACGAGGTCAAAGACCGTCGCGCCCGCGTACATCACGCAGCCGGGCAGGCCCATGACGGGCGTGCCGTCCTCAAAATAACCGAGCAGGAACATGGCCCCCGGCAGCACGGGCGCGCCGTAGCACACGATGTCTGCGCCCGCGGCCTTGATGCCGCCGGGGGTGTTGTCGTCGGGATCGACGCTCATGCCGCCGGTGCAGAGGATCATGTCGGGCTTTCTCTCCCGCATGGCGAGCACCGCGTCGCGCACGTTCTCCACGCCGTCGCCGGAGTAGACGACATCGAGCGTTTCGATGCCGTAGGCTTTGAGCTTGTCGATCACGACGGGGGTGAAGGTGTCCTGAATGAGTCCTTTTTTGACCTCGCCGCCGGTGGCGACGATGCAGGCGGTCTTTCGCGCGTAAGGCCTGAGAGACAGCAGGGGATCGCTGCCCGCGGCGCGCTCGGCCCTTTGCAGCTTTTCCTCCTCGATGACGAGCGGGATGACGCGCATACCGGCGAGCTTGTCGCCCTTATGTACCGCCGTGCCGCCCTTGCGCGTGGCGATCATCACCTCATCCTGACTGTTCACGGCGATGAGACGCGCGGAATCGACGAGGAACACGCCGCCGCACGCGGCCTTGAGCTCGATCTTGCCCTCCTTGACCTCGCTGCGGAGCATATTTTCCTGTCCGCAGAGGGCGAGCAGACGCTCCGCGGCGTCGTTTTCATGGACCATGCCGGGGGTCATCTCCCAAACGTAGAGGTGCTCCTTGCCCATGCTCAGCAGCACGGGAATGTCCTCCTCCGTTACGACGTGGCCCTTGCGGAACCGCGCGTCCTTATACTGATCCCTGATGATTTGTGTCATGTCGTGGCAGAGGACGTGGCCCACGGCCTCCTCGGTTTTGATGAGCTTCATCTGAGCACCTCGATCTCGTCTCCGGCCTGTATGCGGCCTTCTTTTATCACGACGGCGAAGATGCCGTCGGTCGGCATGACGCAGCGGCCCGCCGTGCGCCTGATCTCACAGTCGTTGTGGCATTCCTTGCCGATCTGCGTGACCTCCAGCTCCGCCTCGCCGACGCGCAGGCGCGTGCCGACGGGGAGCGTTTTCAGCTCAATGCCGCGGGTGTTGATATTCTCCGCGAACACGCCCGCGTCCAGCTCGACGGGGCAGAGGGCGCGCATGGTGTCCACGCTCTCGTCGGCGAGCAGGCTGATCTGACGGTGCCAGTCGCCCGCGTGGGCGTCGCCCACGATGCCGTGGCGGAGCTTCAGGTCGATATAGGGAACGGGATGCTTGCGCACTCCCTTTCTTTCACTGATATTCACGGCGGTCACAACTGCCATTTTCTCACTCCTCCGCTTCGTAGACGCCGCTCTTGCCGCCCTCTTTGTAGAGCAGGCGGACGTCGGTGATGGTCATATCCCGCTGCACGGCCTTGCACATATCGTACACCGTCAGCGCCGCGACGCTCACGGCGGTCAGCGCCTCCATCTCCACGCCGGTCTCGCCGCGGCAGCGGATCTCGCTGAAAATATGCAGGGCGGTGTCCTCTAATTCAAAGGAGACGTCCGCCTTGGTGAGCAGCAGCGGGTGGCACATGGGGATGAGGTCGCTGTTTTTCTTGGCAGCCATGATGCCCGCGACCTGCGCGACCGCGAGCACGTCGCCCTTGCCGATGGAACCGGCCCTGATCTTATCCATTGTCGCCCTCGCCATATTGACCGTCGCGGCCGCGCGCGCCACGCGGAAGGTCTGCGGCTTTTCACTCACGTCCACCATACGGGCGCGGCCCTGTTCGTTAAAGTGCGTCAGCTCCATGACCTAACCTCCGATGGCGAACATATCGCGGTGCGTTTCCGTTCTGCCGGTCTCATCCATGCGGTGACGCGCCGGCTTCATTAAAATTCCCTCCCGTATGGCTTCCTTCAGCAACGCACCGGAGAGGCCGCGCAGCGGGATCTCCGCGTCCGAATGCAGACAGGGCTTGAGCTTTCCGTCCGCCGTGATGCGTATTCTCGCGCAGTCTGCGCAGAAAGCGCAGCTCATCGGTTCGATCAGGCCGACCGTGCCCGCCGCGCCCGGCAGACGGTACAGCCGCGCGACGCCGCTTTGCCCCGCGGGACGCAGCTCCGGTACGCGGGAGAGGACCTCCCTCGCGGGCAGGAAACGCTCCGCCGGCCACGCGGCGCACACGCCCATCGGCATCAGCTCAATGAAGCGCACCTGCCAGAGCTTTTCCCTTGTCAGCGCGACGAAATCGGGGATCTCATCGTCATTCACGCCGCCGAGCAGCACACAGTTGAGCTTGATCTGCTCAAAACCGGCTTTCTCCGCCGCCTCGATGCCGCGCAGTACGTTTTCCAGCTCGCCTGTGCGCGTGATCTCACGGTAGCGTTCCGGTCGGAGCGTATCGAGGCTGATGTTCAGCCGATCCACGCCGACATCTCTCAGCGGCGCAGCGAGCTGCGGCAGACGGGTGCCGTTCGTGGTCAGACAAAGCTCCTCGATCCCGGGGACGGCGCGCAGCATCGCGCAAAGCTCCACGATCCCGCGCCGGACCAGCGGCTCGCCGCCGGTCACGCGGAGCTTCGTCACGCCGAGGGAAGCGGCGGCCGCCGCGAAATCCCGCAGCTCCTCAAAGGAGCAAAGCTCCCCGTGCCCGCGCTTGCGAACGCCCTCCTCCGTCATGCAGTAGCGGCAGCGAAGGTCGCACAGCTCCGTTACCGACAGCCGCAGATAGCTGATATTCCTGCCAAGTGCATCCTTCATCGGGCGTCCGTCCTTTCGTTTCTCCATATTGTAGCATTTCTGATAGGGTCAGTTCAAATCCATCATGCGATATTGTCGGATTTTATACCGCTATTGTCGGATTATTCTTGACAGCGCGTCACGCGGACGCTATGCTGATAAAAAAGGAGTTGGTGCGGTATGATGGACGGAAACATCATATTGTCCGTCGCGAAGGCGATGGAGCTGCTGCAGCTTTTGAGCCGCTCGAAAAAGCCCCTGTCGCTCAAGGAGCTGTCGGCGCAGTGCGGCTATCCGAAAAGCACCGTGTTCGGCCTTCTGACCACCATGCGGACTTATGACGTGGTCGCGCAGACCCCCGACGGAAAGTATTCGCTGGGCCTGCGGCTGTTTGAATATGGCCGGCAGGTGGAGCGCTCATGGGATATTTCCCTTGTGGCGCGGCCCTACATGGAGCATCTCTGCCAGCAGACGGGGGCCTCCGTCATGCTCTCTGTCTGCGAGGGCGGCAGCGTCATCACGCTCGACCAGGTGGAAACGCACGGCGGTCTGCGCATCGTGTCCGACGTCGGCTCCCGACTGCCGATCTACTGCACGTCGCAGGGAAAGGTGTTTCTGGCGCATATGTCCCGTACCGGCGCCGAAACGCTGCTGCGCTCGCAGAGCATAACGCAGTTCACGCCGCACACCATCACAGACCTGTCCGCTCTGATGAGGGAGGTCGAGATGTGCCGCGCGAACGGCTACGCCATCGAAAACGGTGAATATAAGATCGGCCTGCGCTCCATATCCGCGCCGGTCTACACCGTGGCGGGCGAGGCCGCCTACGCCGTGGGCGTGATCGGTATGTTCCGCAGCACCCATTCCGAAGAATTCCACGCCGCCGTGGAGCAGGTCTGCGTTACGGCATCCATGCTCTCGACCGCGCTGGGCTATCGAAAACAGGAGGAAACGATATGAGCTACACAGCAGCCGTCATTACCGTCAGCGACCTCGGCAGCAAAGGACTGCGGCAGGACACCAGCGGCCCCGCCGTCCGCGCCATGCTGGAGGGCGCGGGCTACACCGTCGTCCGCACGGCCATCGTGCCGGACGAGCGCGGGCAGATCAGCGCGCTGCTCTGCGCCTGTGCCGACGAGAAAAAAATAGACCTCATCCTCACCACAGGCGGCACGGGACTGTCGCCCCGCGACGTCACGCCGGAGGCGACCGCCGACGTGATCGAGCGGGAGATCCGCGCCATTCCCGTAGCCATGTGGGTAGAGGGATTGAAAATCACGCCCAACGCGATGCTTTCCCGCGCCGTGGCCGGCACGCGCGGCAGCAGCCTCATCGTCAACCTGCCCGGTTCGGAAAAGGCCGCGCGGGAAAACCTTGCCGCCGTCCTCGGCGCGCTGGAGCACGCCCTGCACATGATCGCCGCAGAGGGCCACGGCTGAGCGGCGGCGCTTCGTCTGAGATAGACGGAAGGCGTCCGAACGGCAAAAATGCGTAAGCCCACGAGGTGCGGGCTTACGCATTTCTCTGTGAAGAAGGCTTCGTCACGCGCTCAGTGCGCGCCGGCATTGGCGGTGAGCATCTGCCAGACGACGGCGAGCTTATCGGAGCTTGCGAGCGTATAAGCGAGAATAAAGACGAACCAGAGCTTGCCCATATTCTCCTCCGTTTTGCTCAGGAAGAACAGATAGCAGGCGTAGGCGACCGCGTCGATGAACAGGGCGATGATGAGGACGGCAAAGAAGCCGGCCTCGGACGCCTCAGCCGAGCCGGTGAAGAGGCAAATGAGCGCATAGTATAAAAAGGTGGCGCAGAAGGGCCACTTGAGCTTGCGCCAGTCGTGGATGCGATTTTTGTTTCGGGCCATATTCGTTCCGCCTTTTTCTGAATTGCGTCCAGTATATCGCGAGCGCGGCGAAAAAGCAAGCGGACGACAAAAACTTGACATCCCTTTTGCACTCGGGTATGATAAAAAGACGTTATATATAAGGAGCGACCTATGAATAAGGATATGGAGCCGACCAAGGCGGCGCTGGAACGGAAGATTTTCGAGATGATGGCAAAGAAATAGACACATTTTCATGCTAAGCTTTCGGAAGAGAGAAACGGACAGGAGATGCCTATGCGAAAGAAATTACTCGTGATCCTGCTGCTGCTCGTGCTGCTGATCGTTCTGATCATGACGCGCTGCGGCGGGAAGAAAGACCGGCAGAGCGACGCGGAGGACAGTCCAAGCGCCGCGCAGCAGAGCGGCACGACGGAGACCGTCTCGCAGCAGAAGCTCGGCGTGGTGACGGAGACGGAGAGCGGCGCCATGCAGCTTGAGGTCGATCAGAACGGCGAAAAGATCGTGTATACCTTTACGGACGTTGCGGCGGACAGATGGTGCGTTCCGGCGGTGAACTTTGTCGTAACGAACGGACTGATGAGCGGCACGGACGCCGGTGGGGGGACGAGTCTCTTTCGTCCGGACTACGGCATGACGCGCGCGCAGCTTGCGATGATCCTTTACCGCTTTTCCGGGGGCGAACCGGTCAGCTCGCCTCATACTTATACCGATGTGGCGGAGGACGACTGGAGCTATGACTGTGTGAATTGGGCAGATGCCAACGGCTACATCAAGGCGGCGGAGGACGGCAGCTTCGGCGTGGACGAGTTTTGCTCCTGCGAGCAGGTGCTCACCATCCTCCATCGGCTGGCGGGCAGCCCGGCATCGAACGCTTCGCTGGAGGATTACCCCTATGCGGCCAAGGTGGGGGAGTATCATCTGAGCGCCGTGCGCTGGGCATGGGAAAAGGGACTGATCGCGGAGGACGAATGCGTATGGTACCCGACGCAGGCGGTTTCCCGCGCGCAGATCGCACTGTTGCTGATGCGCTATGACCAGATGATCGGCGCGGTCGGAGCGTGAAGCGGTACAAAAATCTGATATAAGTCAAACTAATAATAACTGCAAAGAGCAAGTGGAAACAAGATGGCAGAAATTGTCGAAACCTGTTGACAAGGAGGGTAGGATGTGGTAATCTATCAACTGTTCCGCGGTTGGAGCGTGTACCTTGTAAATTAAACA
>CAVKBJ010000105.1:0-3140 GCA_963654505.1 Lachnospiraceae bacterium | reverse complement strand
CCAAGGCCGCGGGCGTGACCCCGCAGCAGTTCGTGGACAACATCGTCTGCGGCGAGAAGGGCATCCTCGACCTGTGGAAGCTCATGAATATCTCCAACGACCGCTTTATCCGCACGACCGACGATTACCACGTCGCCGCCGTGCAGAAGATCTTCAGGAAGATGCACGACAACGGCGACATCTACAAGGGCAAATACAAGGGCAAGTACTGCAAGCCCTGCGAGAGCTTCTGGACCGAGAGCCAGTTAGTTGACGGCAAGTGCCCCGACTGCGGCCGCGACGTCGAGGACGCCGAGGAGGAGGCTTACTTCTTCAAGCTCTCCAAATACGCCGGCCGCGTGCAGCATCTTTTGGAGGACACCGATTTTCTCCAGCCCGCCAGCCGCGTCAGCGAGATGGTCAATAACTTCATCAAGCCCGGCCTTGAGGATCTGTGCGTTTCCCGCACGAGCTTCAAGTGGGGCATCCCCGTCGATTTCGACCCGGGCCACGTCGTTTACGTTTGGGTGGACGCACTTTTCAACTACTGCACAGCCCTCGGCTTCATGAACGACAGATACGACGATTACGAAAAGTTCTGGCCCGCCGACGTTCATTTCATCGGCAAGGAGATCGTGCGTTTCCACTCCATCATCTGGCCCGCCATGCTCATGAGCATGGATATGCCGCTGCCCAAGCACGTTTACGGCCACGGCTGGCTGGTGATGGACGGCGGCAAGATGTCGAAGTCCAAGGGCAACGTCGTCGACCCCTACGTGCTCGCCGAGCGCTTCGGCGTGGACGCGCTGCGCTTCTTCCTGCTGCGCACCTTCCCCTTCGGCTCGGACGGCAATTTCAGTAACGAGCTGCTCATCAACACCATCAATGTCGATCTTGCCAACGACCTCGGCAACCTCGTCTCCCGCACGACCGCAATGGTCGAGAAGTATTTCGGCGGCACGCTGCCGACCGAACGCGCTGGGGGCGAGTTCGATGCCGATCTCATCGCGGCGGTCTCCGCCCTGCGCGGCAGGTATGAAGCGGAGATGGAGCGCTTTCAGTTCCAGAACGCTCTGGAGGTCGTGTTCAAGGTCATCCAGCGCGCGAACAAGTATATCGACGAGACCGCCCCGTGGGTGCTCGCCAAGGACGAGGCCAACCGCGCGCGCCTTGCGAGCGTGATGTACAACCTCCTTGAGACCATCCGCGTCTGCACCATCCTGCTCACGCCGTTCATCCCCGACTCCTGCGAGAAGATCTTCGCGCAGATCGGCGCGTGCGAGAGCTGCCGCAGCTGGGAGAGCGCCGCCGAGTGGGGCCGCCTGAGCGCGAGCGTCACCGTCCACAAGGGCGAGGCCATCTTCCCGCGCATCGACATGGAAAAGGCCATCGCGGAGCTGGAGACCATTCAGGAGGAGCAGAAGAAGGCCGCGCTCCCCGCGCTGGAGATCGAGCCGCTGACGGAGGAGAAGGTCGATTTCGACACCTTCTGTAAGTCCGACTTCCGCGCCGTCAAGGTCAAGGCCTGCGAGGCCGTGAAAAAGAGCGATAAGCTGCTGCGCTTCACGCTCGACGACGGCACGGGAACCGATCGTCAGATCCTCTCCGGCATCCACAAGTGGTACGAGCCGGAGCAGCTCGTCGGCAAGACGCTTGTCGCCATCGTCAACCTGCCGGCGCGCAAAATGATGGGGCTTGAGAGCTGCGGTATGCTGCTCTCTGCCACCCACACCGAAAAGGGGCAGGAGGTCCTGAACCTCATCATGGTGGATGGCAAGATCCCCGCTGGCGCGAAGCTCTGCTGAGGCGTTGGAGGTAACGCATGGAACCGATCTTTGATACCCACGCGCACTATGACGACGAGGCGTTCGACGCCGACCGCGAGGAGCTGCTCGCGTCCATGCCCGCGCAGGGCGTGGGACTGATCCTCGATCCCGGCTGCGATCTAGAGTCCTCCCGCCGCGCGGTAGAGCTGGCGCGCAGATTTCCGCACGTCTACGCCGCCGTTGGCTGGCACCCGGAGAACTGCGCGCCCTATACCGGGGAGAGCCTTGCCGCGCTGCGTGAGATGGCGCGCGAGCCGAAGGTCGCCGCCATCGGCGAGATCGGGCTGGACTATCACTGGGAGCAGAACCCGCCGCGAGAGCTTCAGCAGAGGGCCTTCCGCGACCAGCTCGCGCTCGCGCGGGAACTGGATCTGCCCGTCGTCGTCCATGACCGCGACGCCCACGCCGACAGCCTTGCCATCGTCGGGGAGTTTCCGCGGGTGCGCGGTGTGTTCCACTGTTTTTCCGGCAGCGTCGAGATGGCGCGCGAGCTGATAAAGCGCGGCTGGTACCTCGGCTTCGACGGCCCCGTGACTTATAAAAACGCCCGCAGGACGGTCGAGATTGCGCTCGAATGTCCGCTTGACCGGATGCTGCTGGAGACGGACAGCCCCTACATGGCCCCCGTCCCCGCGCGGGGAGAGCGCAACGACTCGCGCAATATCCGCTATATCGCGGAGAAGCTTGCGGCGCTGCGCGGCATGGACACGGACAAGTTGATCGCCCTCACCGCCGACAACGGCAAGCGGCTGTTCGGTATTTTCTCCGGCTGCCGGCTCCGCCGCATCACGGCGGCGGACGACGCGGCGATGGCCGCCATCGTCCGGACAAATCTGGAGAGCTACCAGCTGAACGTCCCCGGCACGGCCTACTTCGACCCGGAGTTATCACATCTGAGCCGCTTTTACGCCGAAAAGCCCGACGAACGCGCCTATTTTGTCGCCGAGGACGACGCGGGGCAGGTGCTCGGCGGAGCGGGCTTTGCGGAGTTTTCGGGCTTTCCCGCCTGCGCGGAGCTGCAAAAGCTCTACCTTTCGGACGCCGCGAAGGGCAAGGGCCTCGGTCGCCGTCTGCTCGAAACGGCGGAGGAGCGGGCACGGCAGACGGGCTACCGGTTGCTCTACCTCGAAACGCACTCCGCCCTCAAATCGGCCATCCGGCTGTACGAAAAAGCAGGTTTCCGCGCAATCGGCAAGCCGCCGTGCGCGTTCCACTCGACGATGGATCTTTTTTACATCAAGGAACTGAACTGAGACGCAAAAAAGGAACGGCGAGAGCCGTTCCTTTCAGTCTGTCGAGGAACCCGGTCTGCACTCAGGAGCAGACTGGGTCTCG
>CAVKBJ010000104.1:0-7618 GCA_963654505.1 Lachnospiraceae bacterium | reverse complement strand
CAGGAGCTACGGGCGCGACCGGGGCAGCGGGGGCCACGGGTCCGACCGGGCCTACCGGGCCTACAGGGGCAACCGGACCTACCGGGCCGGCGGATACGCGCGTGGCGGCGGCGGTCGCGGACACCACCGACACCGGCGACACGGCGACGCAGCTCAACGCACTGCTCGCCAGTCTGCGCACAGCCGGTCTGCTCGCTACCTGAGAGAAGCGGCACAACGCGGCGCGGGGAGTCCCCGCGCCGCCTACATCGTAAGGGAGGCTTTTCTTTGAAGGTATGTGTTTACGCCATCTGCAAAAACGAGGCGCAGTTTGTTGACCGCTTCATGGACTCGATGGGCGAGGCGGACTATATCTGTGTGCTCGACACCGGTTCGACCGACGACACGGCGAAGCGGCTCCGCGCATGCGGGGCCGTGGTGGGCGAGACCGTCGTCTCACCGTGGCGCTTCGACACGGCGCGGAACGAGTCGATGAAGCTCATTCCCGCAGACGCGGACATCTGCTGCGCCATCGACCTCGACGAGCAGTTCCATCCCGGCTGGCGCGCCGCGCTGGAGCGCGCGTGGCGGCCGGACACGACCCGCGCCCGCTACCGCTACACCTGGAGCTTCCGCAGCGACGGCAGCGAGGGCACGGTGTTCTGGGCCGACAAGATCCACAAAAACGGCTGCTACCGCTGGGCGGGCCCAGTGCACGAAACGCTCCGCTACACCGGCGGGGGCGTGGAGCGCTTCGTGGACGCCGAGGGTGTGCAGCTCGACCATCACCCCGACGAGACAAAATCGCGCGGGCAGTATCTGCCGCTTTTAGAGCTGGCCGTGCGCGAGGACCCGCAGGACGACCGAAGCTGCCATTACCTCGGTCGGGAGTATATGTTCCGCGGCGAGTGGCGAAAGGCCATCGAAACGCTCGCGCGGCACCTGACGCTGCCGACGTCGGTATGGGCCGACGAGCGCTGCGCGTCGATGCGCTACATCGCGCGCTGCCTGCGCGCGCTTGACCGGAACGCCGAGGCCGAGCGCTGGCTGCACCGCGCCATCGCCGAGGCGCCGCTGCTGCGTGAGCCGTATATGGACTACGCGCAGCTCCTTTACGCGCAGGAGCGCTGGTACGGTCTGGTGGACGCCGTTCAAGCCGCGCTTGCCGTCACCGAGCGCCCGCGCACCTATCTCTGCGAGGCGGACGCATGGGGAAGTCTGCCCTACGACCTGCTCTCGCTCGCCTACGCGCACCTCGGCGACGCGGAGCGGGCGGCGGACGCCTGCCGAAAGGCCGCCGCGCTGTCTCCAGGCGAGGAACGGCTGCGGAAAAATCTTGCCATCTTTGAGCAAATGCGCGGACGGTGACGCCCGCGCTCTTGCTTTTTCCCGTGCGGTATGGTACATTATTTACACTTTTGAAGTTTGGAGAAGCGTGACGGAATTTCCCGAAACGCCGGATAAGGAGAACTGACATGACTGCCGCTGATATTTACCGGACGCTCGGCGTGAGCGGGGAGGTCCTCGCCTACGGCGAGAAGATCCTCGAGACGCTCCGCCCCCGCTTCGCGGAGATCGACGCGCGGGCCGAGATCAATCAGGCCAAGGTGCTCGCCGCGATGCAGAAAAACCGCGTCAACGCCACGCACTTGGCCGCCTCGACCGGCTACGGCTACGACGACGAGGGGCGCGACAATTTAGAGCGCGTCTACGCCGACGCCTTCCACACCGAAGCCGCGCTCGTGCGGCCGCAGATCGCCTGCGGCACCCACGCGCTCGCCGTCGCGCTGAGCGCGAACCTGCTGCCCGGCGACGAGTTGCTCGCCATCTCCGGCAAGCCCTACGACACGCTTGAGGAGGTCATCGGTATCCGCCCCTCGCCCTGCTCGCTCGCGGAATACGGCGTGACGTACCGGCAGGTCGATCTGCTGCCAGACGGCAGCTTCGACCTTCCCGCCATCCGCGCGGCGATCTCGGAGAAAACGAAGCTCGTCCACATCCAGCGCTCCAAAGGCTATCAGCCGCGGCCGACGCTCTCGGTCGCGCAGATCGGCGAGGCCATCGCCGCCTGCCGCGCGGTGAAGCCGGAGGTCACGGTCATGGTCGATAACTGCTACGGCGAGTTCGTCGAAACGCTTGAGCCGAGCGACGTCGGCGCGGATATGATCGTCGGCAGCCTCATCAAGAACCCCGGCGGCGGGCTTGCCCCCATCGGCGGCTACGTCGCCGGCACGCGCAAATGCGTGGACCGCTGCGCCTACCGGCTCTCCGCCCCCGGGCTGGGACAGGAGGTCGGCGCGAACCTCGGGCTGATGCCCGCGCTCTATCAGGGCTTTTTCCTCGCGCCGAACGTCGTTTCCGGCGCGGTCAAGGGCGCGGTGTTCACCGCCGCGGCGTATGAGCCGCTGGGCTTCCGCGTCGTTCCCTCCGCGAGCGAGGAGCGGCACGACATCATCCAGTGCGTCGAGCTGAAAAGCCCCGAGGGGATGCTCGCCTTCTGCAAGGGCATCCAGTCCGCCGCGCCGGTGGACAGCTACGTCGATCCCGTCCCCGGCGAGATGCCGGGCTACGAGTCGCCCGTCATCATGGCGGCGGGCGCGTTCGTGCAGGGCAGCTCCATCGAGCTGTCCGCCGATGGCCCCGTGCGCCCGCCCTACGCGGTCTACTATCAGGGCGGGCTGACGTGGTACCACGCGAAGTTAGGCGTGCTGCTCTCGCTGCAAAAAATGCTCGACGCGGGGCTGGTCACGCTGCCCTGACCTTTCTATCATCGGAGGGCTTATGCTTATTCGGAGGACGCCCCTCACCAACCGTCACTTCCGGCGCAGACCACCGCCGGTCTTTGTCCGCTTTCCCGTATGAAAACCGACAAAGAAAAAGGAGTTTAACTATTCAATATGTGGTTCTGGCTTTCCCTTATCGCGCTGCTCTGCTGGAGCGGCAGCGACCTCTTTTCCAAAATCGGCTGTCAGGGGGAGGACGATCATCTCGCCCACCTCAAGATGGTCATGGCCGTCGGCACCGTCATGGGACTGCACGCGGCCTACGAGATCTTCGCCGGCGGGACGGAGATCAGCCTTGCTGTCATCCTGACCTATCTGCCCGTGTCGCTGCTCTACATCAGCTCGATGACGCTCGGCTATCTCGGGCTGCGGTACATTGAGCTGTCCGTCTCCTCGCCCATCTGCAACTCATCCGGCGCGCTCGTCGCCGTGATGACGCTCATATTCCTCGGCGGCGAGGACTATTCCCCGCTCGCCATTTTCGCGGTGATCCTGGTCTGCGTCGGCGCGATCGGGCTTGGCGTGGTGGACGCGACCGAGGACCCCGCGCTGCGCGCGGCGCGGCAGAGCGAGGGCAACCGCAAGTACGCCAAGAGCTTTCTGGCCCTTGCGCTGCCCGTGGCCTACTGCCTGCTCGACGCGGCGGGCACCTTTGCCGACAACCGCGTGCTCGAAACGCTGGCCGCGCAGGCCTTCGACAGCGGCGCGTTCGCCACGCTGGACGAGTGCGCCGATCACGCGGCGGCCTCCGCCAACTGCGCATACGAGCTGACCTTCCTCGCCGCCGGTATCGCGTGCTTCGTCTACGTCGTGCTCCTGCGCGGGGACAGCCTTATCCCCAAAAGGGAGGCGCCGAAGTACCTCGGCGCGGTGTGCGAGACCGCCGGTCAATTCGCCTACATCTACGCCATCGCGGACACCGGGCACCTCGCCATGTCCGCGCCGATCATCAGCTCCTACTGCGCGGCGAGCGTGCTGTGGAGCAGGCTGTTCCTCAAGGAAAGGCTCTCGTGGAAGCACTATGCGATGATCGTGCTCGTGGTCGCGGGCATCGCCATCATGGGTGTGTTCGACGTATGAAAAGGAAAGCGTTCCGGGCCGCGCTGCCCTACTCCCTGCCCATCTGCATCGGCTTTCTGTTCATTGCCATGTCCTACGGCTTCATGATGCGCAGCCGCGGCTTTTCCGTATTTTACCCGATGGCGATGAGCGCCTTCATCTTCGCCGGTTCGATGGAGTTTGTCGCGGTGGAATTGCTGCTCTCGGCCTACGCGCCGCTCCACGCCTTTCTTCTGACGCTGATGGTCAACGCGCGGCATTTGTTCTACGGCATCTCCATGCTGGACAAGTACAAGGGCATGGGCTGGAAAAAGCCCTACCTCATCTTCGGTATGTGCGACGAGACTTTCTCCGTCAACTGCACCGTCACGCCGCCCGAGGGCGTGGACCGCGGCTGGTTCATGCTCTTCGTCACGCTGCTCAACCAGACCTACTGGGTCGCGGGCGCGACGCTCGGCGCGCTGCTCGGCTCGGTCGTTCATTTTGACACCACCGGCATCGAGTTCGTCATGACGGCGCTGTTTACCGTGATGTTCGTCAGCCAGTGGGAGGAGACGTCGGATCACCGTCCCGCCCTCACCGGTCTCGGCTGCGCGGCGCTGTGCCTCGCCGTGTTCGGCAGCGACGTCTTCATGCTGCCCGCGATGGCGCTGATCATCGTCTGCTTCCTTATGGACGACAGAGCGCGGAAAAAGGAGGGGAGCGCCGTATGACCATGACCGTCGCGCAGAGCGTCGTCACCATCGCGGTCGTCGTGCTCGGCACGATGACCACTCGCTTTCTCCCCTTTCTCATCTTCCCCGAGGGGCGCAAGCCTCCCGCGTTCATCCGCTACCTCGGCACCGTCCTGCCCTACGCGGTCATCGGACTGCTGATCGTCTACTGTCTCAAGGACGCGGTGTTCACCTCGTACCACGCGCTGCCGGAGCTGATTGCCATTGCCGTGACCGCCGCGCTGCAAAGGTGGAGAAAGAGTATGCTCCTGAGCCTGTTTTCCGGCACGGCGCTCTATATGCTGCTTGTGCAGACCTGCTTCGCGTAGAAAAATGAGACAATGCGGAAGGCATTGTCTCATTTCTTTTTTCCAAGCAGCATATTCCCGCCCGCCCAAAGGAGGAAAACGCCGAAGGGCTTGCGGAACATCGTTATGTCAACCGAAGTCGCCGCCCACGCCGCGGCCAGCGCCGCGAGCGCGCCGGGCGGGATGGCGGCGCGCATCACCTCGCGGTCGAGATAGCCGTTCTTCCGGTGCTCGATGAGCGACATTCCCGCCGTTGGGAGAAAATAGAGCAGGTTGACGCCCTGCGCCTGCGTCTGGTCAACGCCGAGGAAAAGCGTCATGAGCAGGAGCAGCAGCGTCCCGCCGCCGACGCCCCACGCCGAGAGGATCCCCGTACCGAAGCCCGCGAGCGCGGGCAGGAGCCATTCCGTCATCGCTCACTCTCCCATAAAAAGGTAGCGCCAGCCGCCGTAGAGCAGAAAAAGCGCAAAGATGCGCCGCAGCCAGACGTTCGGCACCCTGCGGAAGATCCGTCCGCCGACCAGTCCGCCCGCGAAGCCGCCGATCAGATACGGCAGCGCCGTCGTCAGGGGCAGCTCCGCGCGGCGGCACCAAAGCGCCGCCGACACCGCGCACATCGGAAAAATGACCGCCACGCAGGTCGCAAAGGCTTTTTTCTCCTCCACGCCCGCCCATTTCGTCAGCAGCACGAGCAGCGGAATGCCGCCGCCCCCGCCGAATATGCCGTTCGTCAGCCCCGCGGCGATGCCGCTGAGGCGGTACTTCGTCTTTTTCTCCACGTCCCCACTCCCTATGTAAGAAGCGGCCGCGCCGCTTCTCTGCTCACTTCCTGCGGAAGCTCTGGCAGTCGGTACACTGGTCCATGGTGGGGTTGGCCTCGTGCGTGCCGACCTGAATGGCGTTCAGGCCGCAGTAGGACTGGCTCTGACAGTGGTTCGCGCAGGAAGTGACCTCGCACTTGATGGCACGGTTGGGGGTGCAGGAGCAGCCGCTGTTGGTATGATCGGACATGAAGAAATTCCTCCTTGCAAAATTCGCGCGAAGCGAACGCTCAAGCCTCGCGCAGAGGATAGTTTGCGCAGGGCGGCGGAGAATATACAGGAGAAACGGTCGGTTTTTGCTTGTGTTTCATAATCCGCCATGATAGAATAAGATAAAAATTATAAATGAGGAGGAAGGAAAAATGAAGCACAGACTGTACGTACTGTTAATGATCGTGCTGCCGCTGTTTGTCGGTTCCGGAGTCCTGTGTGAGTTGATCCGCTATTTTTTTGGACAGAGGAATACGTCGGATCTGCTCTTTATGGTACTGCTTGCTATGGCGGGCTTGGGCTCGGGGATTGCAAAGCTCTGGGAGCTGACCGGGAAAGTAGAAAAGTAGGCCTGTCATTTTCGGCGTGATTTACGCCGTACAGGCGGCAAATTGCATTGCCGCAGCGGTGAGCGCCGAGGAGCGCGCGAAAAAAGCACCGACACAAAGGCGGGTGATCGTAAAACAGTTAAACCAAAAATTTAATTATTTTACGGCATCTGTCAGACGAGGTCGGCTAAATGAAGTTAGCGATACTCGGTTTGATAACCGAGTATCGCTTCTTTTTTACCCGTAAAAAACTTTTGTGGAGGACATACGATGCAGGAACTGAACTATATCCGTTGTGGTGATTACTATATTCCCGATATACGCTTGCCGGAGGAAAGCAGACCTGTTGGTCGGTGGGGGCGTATGCACAGAGATTATACCAAGGAGCATAACCTCATCCGCTTCAATGATCTATGTCTTAGTGGTAAATTGTGGACGTATCTGGCTGATTTAAACGAGCAAGCACAGAACCACCCTGAACTTAAACTTATCATCGATCAAATGAAAGCCGCCAAGGACGTAACAAATGTTTTTAAGCAATCACTCATGTAGAGTATTTGTTAACGAGACATCCATCAATTTTATCAATACCGATTTTGATGGAGGATAGTCTTGTCGGGCTGTCCAATGATGCAAAAGTGCTGTATGCCCTGATGCTGGATCGGGCAAGCGTTTCAAAAGTCAACGGTTTCCTCGAATCCGACGGTACAGTCCGGATTTACTTCACCGTGGAACAGGCACAAAAGAAACTGCACCGCAGCCGGCAATGCGCGACACTGATATTCCATGAGTTTGAGTTCAGCGGTTTGATCTGCCGAAAGAAACAGGGGCTTGGAAAACCCGCATTGATCACGCTGAATTACCCCTCTAATGCGAAGCTGATTCAGCCGAAGGAAGGCAACGCAATATCGTCCGGATAAAAGTCAAAAACGCGGCATTTTTCGCTCCACAATCGACGCGAAAACACAGGGGAATATCTTTACAGCGCCGCCCAAATGGGCTTATGCGCGCTACAGAAGCGATAAAGAAGGCACTATGTGAACGCAGAAAAAGCGAATATTCAAAGCAGCATGGATGAAGCCGAAATCCCGGAATACGTCTTTGAATCGCTGGCACGGAGTCTTCTCCCGGTAATTCAGAAGTACTACGAAAGTGAAGACGGCAAAAAGGCATTTGTCGAACGGAAAGCAAAGAAGAAGATTTCGGACTCCGCGTCTACATAAAAAAACGGGAGGATCGCCATGATCGGCAGTCCTCCCGGCTTTTTTATTACCAGTCTTCAATTTCTTCCATAAAAGCAATAAATCCGAACCCATGACCAATCGGCAAAAGGTTCGGATTATATTGTTTTGGTGGAGATTAGCGGGATCGAACCGCTGACCTCTTGACTGCCAGTCAAGCGCTCTCCCAGCTGAG
>CAVKBJ010000103.1:0-2178 GCA_963654505.1 Lachnospiraceae bacterium | reverse complement strand
CCCTGCTGCACAGGTAAGGCGGCGCGATGCGGGAACTGAAAAGGCGGTCTGCTCTAGGCAGCTACCGATAAAGAACATTTCTTCTTCGGTGGGAACAGCATGATACGAAGGTGTCATGCTGTTCCTTTTTTGCTGTATTCCGGCGAGAAGTCTATCTTGCCGATGAAAGTGTAGTACACGTCGATGCGCTGGGTGCGGTGGCCGCTGGACTTGTCCGGCGCGTAAACAACGACCTTTTCCACCAGCTCACGGAGCATGGCGGGCGTCAGCTTTTCCGGCTGCGTGTATTTGCGCACCCGTTTTAGAAAATGTTGGAGATCGACTGTCCTGCTGTCGCGTTCCCGCACCTGCTCCGTCAACGCGGGGATGCTCTCGCGCAGGACCGCCTGCTCCTGCTCGTAGGCGTCGGACAGCTTCTTAAATCGTTCGTCCGACAGCTTGCCGCTGACGTTATCCTCATAAAGCCGCTGAATGATGGCGTCCAGCTCGTCCACGCGCCGCACATTCTTCTCCAAAAGACGCTTGGCCTGCTCCTGTTCGGCGGCTCGCGCGGCGCTCTGATTTTTCATCACAAGCCGCACAAACTCTCCCTCGTCCTCCTGCACGTAGGCGATGACGCGCTGGAGGTTTTGAAGCACGAGCTGTTCGAGCACCACGGCGCGAATATAATGAGCAGTGCATTTTTTTCGCGTTCGGTATGCCGAGCAGGTGTAGCACTCCTGCTCATAGCTCCACGAGCCGCTTCTGCGATGATACAGCTTCGAACCGCAGTCGGCGCAGTAGGCGAGACCGGAGAACATCCCCATCTCGCCCATTTTGGTTGGGCGGCGGCGCTGAGAGCGTATCTTCTGCACTGCGTTCCACAGCTCCACGTCTATGATGGCCTCGTGGGTATTCTCAAATATTGCCCATTTATCGGGGGTATTTACGACCTTTTTCTTGCTCTTATAGGATAACCTGGTCGTTTTGAAATTGGAAGTGCGGCCCAAATAGGCGTCCTGACAGAGAATGAAAGTGACGCTCTTTTGATTCCATCCGCAAGGATCTTCCGGGTGGTAATTGTGCGTCCGCCCGGTGCGTTGAAATTCAAGCGTTCCAGGCGTGGGGATCTCCCGTTCTTTGAGCATACGGGCGATCTTGCCGGGACCGTTGCCCTCGGCGCAAAGCCGGAAGATCAGGCGGACGTTCGGCGCCGTTTCCTCGTCTACCCGCAGTCCGCCGTCCTCGTTGCGGATGTAGCCATAGGGTGCTTTCGTGGAAATACGCTGGCCGGACATTCCCTTATTGCGGAACACGGCGCGTATCTTCTTGCTGGTGTCTTTCGCATACCACTCGTTGATAATATTCCGGAATGGAGTGAAATCGTTGTCCTCGCGCTCACTGTCCACGCCGTCATTGACGGCGATGAAGCGCACGCCCATTTCGGGAAAGCGTATCTCCGTGTAAAGCCCGACTTCCAGATAGTTGCGTCCGAAGCGCGACATATCCTTTACCACGACCATATCCACAAGACCGTTTTCCATGTCGGCCATCATCTCCTGAAAGCCGGGGCGGTTGAAATTCGTTCCCGAAAAGCCGTCGTCCTTGTAGATCTTGAAGCGCTCGATGCCGCGGTCCCTGACGTACTTGCTGAGTATTTCGACCTGATGGGCTATGCTGTTGCTGTCGCCCTCGTTGTCGTCGTCGCGGGAAAGGCGGACGTACAGGGCCGTCCATTTTCCATTGAGGGATTTCGCCATCACATTCCACTCCTTTCCCGATATGCCGTGTCAATGGTGCTTGCGAGGGTCGCAGCCTGCTTTGCCGCGTCCGTTCCGCCCACGGTGAGGTGCAGCGTCACGCCGCTGTCCAACAGCGCTTTGACAGCTCTCCCACAGTCTGATACGCTGCCGCGGATAAGACGGCCAAGGTCTGTAACAACGAGGTTTGCGGCCTCGCCGCCGTCGATCATTCGGAGCATGCGGCGGTATTCCGGCCTGTCGGCCGTCGTGCCGCTGAAACTCCAATCACAGAAGAAGTGAGGGTTCGGAAGTTCATGCTTCCGCGCGTAGTCCATAAGGGCCTGCATTTGCTGATACTGCGCAAAGGGTTCGGTTTGCTTGCCGCTGTCGATGCGGCAATATAGGGCGGTGATCTTTTCCTGCTGCCTGTTCATTTGAAGCCTCCGTTCCGGCAGCT
>CAVKBJ010000102.1:0-12491 GCA_963654505.1 Lachnospiraceae bacterium | reverse complement strand
ACGTACTTCTGCGTCACGGTGTCGAACACGCCGCGCGTGGTCAGGCGCAGCGTCGGGATGACCGGCAGCGCCATGAACGAGAGCGTCATGAACGGATCGACGCCGCGGCTCACGCCGAGGGCAAAGGCCTTCTCCTTTGCGTTCTCCAGCTCGCGGTTGACGTCCACGAGCGGCTCCTCGCTCATGATGCCTGCGATCTGAAGCTGAAGCTCGCCGAGCACCTCGCCGTTTTCGAGCACGACGATGCCGCCGCCAAGCTCCACGACGCGGTTGGCCGCCGCCGCGATGTCCGCCTCGTTCGTGCCGACGACGATGATGTTGTGGCTGTCGTGCGAGATGGAGGTCGCCACCGCGCCGGATTTGAGGCCGTAGCCCCTGATGTAGCCGATGCCGATGTGGTGGGTGTTCTTGTGGCGCTCGATGACCGCGATCTTGAGAATGTCGTTTTCAGTGTCGATCTTGTCGGCGTAGCCCGCGTCGGTGGTAACGATCTCGCCGGGGACCATGCCGAGCACCGCGCGCGGGCGCGTCTCGGTGAAGTCGTCGGCGGTGAGGTGGGCGACGTGGAAGGTCTCGTGCGCGCGTCTGACGAGGTGCGGGTCGATCTCCGGCGCGTCAAAGGGCGCGACGGTCTTGCCGTCGAACATGAGCTTTCCCTTCTTGTAGACCTCTAAGATGTTGAAGTCGCGGAAGTTGTCGATGATGACGAAGTCGGCAAGGAAGCCCGGCGCGATGGCGCCGCGGTTATTGAGAAGGAAGTAGCGTGCGGCGTGGTGGCTCGCGCATTTGACGGCGATGATGGGATCGACGCCCGCGGCGATGGCGCGCTTGATGATGTAGTCGATGTGGCCCTTTTCGAGCAGGTCGTTAGGGTGCTTGTCATCCGTGCAGAACATACAGTAGGTGTAATACTGCGGGGTGAGCAGCGGGAGCAGCGCGTCGAGGTTGCGGGCGGCGGTGCCCTCGCGGATCATGATGTACTGCCCGCGCTCGAGCTTGGCGAGCGCGTCGGCCACGTCGGAGCACTCATGGTCGGAGTAGACGCCGGCGGCGATGTAGGCGTTGAGGTCGTTGCCGGAGAGGCCGGGGGCGTGGCCGTCGATCTTCTTGTGGTGCGCCTGCGCGGCGACGATCTTTTCGAGCACCTGCTCGTCGGCGTTGGCAACGCCAACGTAGTTCATCATTTCGGCAAGGCCCTCGACGCGGTTGTGCTCGTAGAAGCTGTCGATGGCGCGGTAGTCAAGGTTCGCGCCGCTCTCGTCAAGCGGCGTGGCGGGCACGCAGCTCGGCAGCATGAAGCGCACGTCGAGCGGCAGATCCTCGGTGGCCTGGAGCATATACTCGATGCCGTCGGTGCCCATGACGTTCGCGATCTCGTGCGGGTCGGTCACAACGGTCGTGGTGCCGTGGGGCAGGACGGCCCTGGCGAACTCCTTAGGGGAGACGAGCGAGCTTTCCAGATGGATATGCGCGTCCACGAAGCCGGGCAGGACGAGCTTACCGCTCATATCGACCTCGACCGTGCCCTCGTAATGCTCGCCCATGCCGGCGATCAGACCGGAGGCCACGGCGATGTCGCCGTGACTGAGCTGGTTGCAGAACACATTCACGTATGTCGCGTTCCTGAGCACGAGGTCGGCCTTCTCGCGCCCTGCCGCCACCTCCACCACGTGGAGCTTTTTGTTGAGCTTGCGGTTGATCCTGCCCGCGTAGCTTTCCCTGTATGCCATTGCCGTGATCCTCCTTTTTCTTCTTCGCTATAATTTTTGCTAATAGTAATCTTAAATGCCTGTGATAGCTGTTGCATGGAGTATACTACGAACTTCTCCGCTTGTCCATGTCTTTTTGCAGAAAATTGGAAGAAATTTCGGCAGAAAAAGGAGCGGCGGGGCGCTCTTGCGCCGTGCCGCTCCCGTCAGAGAAACTATTTTGTCAGCGCAGCTTCGCGCCCAGCTCGTTCTCGAGCAGCGCGAGGATGCTCCTCACATCGCCGTCGGCCTCCTCGCCGGTGAGGCTGCGGTCGTCCGCGCGCAGCGTCAGGCTGAAGGCGACGGACTTCTGTCCCGGCGCGACGCCCACGCCGCGGTAGATGTCGAACAGCTCGACCTTCTTCAAAAGGCCCTTCGCGCCGCGGCGGATGCATTCCTCCAGCGCGCCGACGGTGACGCTCTCGGCGCAGACCACGGCAATGTCGCGCGTGACGGCGGGGAACTTCGGCAGCGGCTGATAGACGGGGATGCCGCCGCGCACGGAGTAGAGCGCGTCAAAGCGCAGCTCCGCGGCGTAAACTTCCGCGTCCACGCCGTAGTTCGCCGCGACGAGCGGGTGAATCTGGCCGAACACGCCCAGCTCGACCTCGCCGGCATAGACCTTCGCGCAGCGGCCGGGGTGATAGGAGGCGTTGTCGGCGCAGGCCTCAAAGCGGACGTTTTCGATGCGGCACGCCTTGAGGATCGCCTCGACGCCGCCCTTGAGCGTGAAGAAGTCCATATTGTCGCCGTAAGCGCCGAGGGAGAGGAGCTTCGGCTCGTCGGCAAGGCCGTCGGCGCGCGGCAGGTAGATCTTGCCCAGCTCGTAGAGCCGCACGGATCTGTTGCGGTAGTTATAGTTGCGGGCGATGATCTCCAGCATGGAGGGGAGAACGGTGGTGCGCATGATGGAGGTGTCCTCGCCCAGCGGGTTGAGGATCTTGATCGAGCGGCGCAGCGGGGAGTCCGCCGGCATACGGATCTTATCGTAGTAGGACGGGCTGATGAACGAGTAGGTGATGATCTCGTCGTAGCCGAGGGTGCGGCAGGCCGCGCCGAGCGCGCGGTCGAAGCGCTGTGCCTCCGTAAAGCCGCCGCGCGTCGTTTCGCCGCGCATGAGCGTGCAGGGAATGTTGTTGTAGCCGTAGAAGCGGGCGACCTCCTCGGCGATGTCGCTGTAATGCTCCACGTCGCCGCGCCAGCTGGGCACGAGGATGTCGTCGCCGTTCAATTCAAAGCCGAGGGAGAGGAGAATTTCGCGCATCAGGCTCTCAGGCAGGTCGGTGCCGAGGAGGGCGTTGATCTTTTCCGGCTCGAGCTTGACGACCGTGGGGGCCTTGTCCTGCGCGATCACGTCCAGCACACCGTCCACGACCTCGCCGCAGCCGAGCAGCTCGACGAGCTCGCAGGCGCGCTGCACGGCCTTCATGGTGTTCATCGGGTCGAGACCCTTTTCATAGCGCGAGGAGGCGTCCGTGCGCATACCGAGGGCCGCCGCCGTGCGGCGGACGGACACGCCGTTGAAGTTGGCGCTCTCAAAGAGCACCATCGCCGTGTCGCCGACGATCTCGCTGTTCGCGCCGCCCATCACGCCCGCGACGCACACGGGCTTGTGCTCGTCGCAGATGCAGAGCATATTGGTGGTCAGCTTACGGTCGTTGCCGTCGAGCGTCTGAATGACCTCGCCCTCACGCGCGGTGCGGACGATGATCTTCCCGCCCTCCACGCAGGAGAAGTCGAAGGCGTGCATCGGCTGGCCGTATTCGAGCATGACGTAGTTCGTGATGTCCACGATGTTGTTGATCGGGCGCACGCCGGAGTTGCGCAGCCGCTCGCGCATCCACTTCGGAGAGGGGGCGATCTTCACGTTTTTGACCATGCGCGCGGTGTAGCGCGGGCAGAGCGCACCGTCTTCGATCTCGATGTCCACCAGCTCCGCGATGCTGCCGCCGCAGCCCTTGACCTCGGGCGTATGCAGCTTGAGCGGGCGCTTGAAGGTCGCGCTCGCCTCGCGGGCGAGACCGATGACGGAAAGGCAGTCGGGGCGGTTGGGCGTGATCTCGAACTCGACGATGGAGTCGTCGTAGCCGACGACCTTCGCCATATCGTCGCCGGGCTTCACGCCATCCTCCTGCATGACCCACAAGCCGTCCTCGACGGCGTAGGGAACGTCGTGCAGCGTCAGGCCGAGCTCCTTGATGGAGCAGCACATTCCGTTGGACTCCACGCCGCGCAGCCTGCCCGCGTGGATCTCCACGCCGCCGGGGAGCAGCGAACCGTCGAGCGCGACGGGGACGAGATCGCCGACCTTCTGATTCTGTGCGCCGGTGACGATCTGAACGGGCTCATCCTGCCCGACGTCGATCTGGCAGACCCACATATGGTCGGAATTTTCATGGCGCGCCATCTCGACGATGCGGCCCGCGACCACGTTCTTCAGGCTCTCGTCCGGACGCTCGATGGTCTCGACCTTCGAGCCGGAGAGCGTCATTTCATCGTTGAACTGCTTGTCGGTAACGTCGCGGAGGTCCACGAACTCATTGAGCCAGTTTCTGCTTAAATTCATTTTCTTCGCTCTCCTTTCTTAAAACTGCTCCAGAAATCTCACGTCGTTTTCAAAGATCAAGCGCAGGTCGCCGATCTTGAAGCGGCCGAGCGCCAGACGCTCGAGGCCCATGCCGAAGGCCCAGCCGGAGTACACGCTGGAGTCGATGCCGCACCCCTCGAGCACCTTCGGGTGAACCATACCCGCGCCGAGGACTTCGATCCAGCCCTCACCCTTGCAGGTCGGACAGCCCGCGCCGCGGCACTTGTGGCACTGAATGTCCATCTCGCAGCTCGGCTCGGTGAAGGGGAAGTGGTGCGGGCGGAAGCGCGTGACCGTTCCCTTGCCGTAGAGTTCCTCCATCACGGCGTTGAGCGTACCCTTGAGGTCTGCCATCGTCACGCCCTTGTCGATGACCATGCCCTCGATCTGATGGAACATGGGGGAGTGCGTGGCGTCCACCTCGTCCTTGCGGTACACGCGGCCGGGCGCGAGGATGCGGATGGGCAGGGAGCGCGTTTCCATCGCGTGGATCTGCATGGGGGAGGTCTGCGTGCGCAGGAGGATGGAGCTGTCCTCGGTGAAGTAGAACGTGTCCGTCCACTCGCGGGCGGGGTGGCCCTCGAGGCAGTTGAGCTTGGTGAAGTTATAGTCGGCGGTTTCGACCTCGCGGTCCTCGAGGATCTCAAAGCCCATGCCGATGAAAATGTCCTTGATCTCGTCGAGCACCTGATACATCGGGTGCTTCTTGCCGAGCTTCACGGCCCTGCCGGGGATGGTGACGTCCACCGCCTCGGCGCGGAGCTTGAGCTCCAGCGCTTTCGCGGCAAGCTCCTTCGTGCGTGCCTCCACGCTCTCCTCAAGCTTGGCGCGCACCTCGTTGGCGAGCTGTCCGACGACGGGGCGCTCCTCCGCGCTGAGAGAGCCCATCTGCTTGAGAACGGCGGTCAACTCGCCCTTCTTGCCGAGGTACTGCACGCGCAGCGCCTCAAGCTCCTCCGCCTTTTCCGCGCCGACGATGGCCTCAAGGGCTTTGGCGCGAATGGCTTCCAATTCCTGCTTCATATCATTTCTCCTTCTTTTGTGAAAGTTCCTGACCAAAAAATAAAGCTCCCCGTCCGCATGGGACGAAGAAGCTCTCCGTGGTACCACCCAAATTCGCGCGGAACGCCCGCGCGCACTCGTGACCGTGTAACGGCGGCTGCCGTCCGCGCCTTTCCTCGCGGCCGCTCCCAGGCGAACCAGACGACACTCCGCGGACCGGCTCACAGCCGACGGCCGATCCTCTCTGCGCGAAGCAAGCTCGCTATTTTCCCGTTCTCTGCGTTTCTCTGACTGCTATTTATAGCACACGCCGCGGAAACTTGCAAGAGCTTTTGCGCCGTTTCCGCGGATTTTTGTCCAAAATATTTGCAATCCTGTGAGAAATGGCTTATAATGCCACTTGCGCTGTCTGAATTTTCTTGAAGTAGGTGAAACAAAAATGTCTCCCTTTATGGAATGGAACCTGAGCTGCCTGCACGCCATCGCCGAGCTGCGCACGCCGCTGCTCGACACGGTGATGTCCGCCGTCACGCAGCTCGGCGGCGAAACGCTGTTCATGGTCTTTATTCTGGCGGTATTCTGGTGCGTGGATAAGAACAAGGGCTACTTTCTCATGCTCCTGTGCTTCACGGGCACGGCGGTCAATCAGGCGCTCAAAATCACTTTCTGCATCGCGCGGCCGTGGGTGCTCGACCCCTCGCTCACGATCGTCGAGTCCGCCCGCGCGGGGGCGGAGGGCTTCTCCTTCCCCTCCGGGCATACGCAGAACGCCGTCGCCGCCTACGGCGGGATGTTCTGCATCACGAGGAACGTTTTGGCGCGCGTTGCGCTCATGGCGCTCGCGCTGCTCGTTCCATTTTCGCGGCTGTATCTCGGCGTTCACACGCCGCTCGACGTCGGCGTGTCGTTCGTGATCGGCTGGGTGCTGGTGCTGGCGTTCTATCCGATGCTTGAGGAGATCGGCCACCGCGGCGAGGTGCTTGAGCGTATCTGGCTCATTCTGCTCGTGCCGGCGGCGCTGTTCCTGCTCTACGCGCTGCACGTCCGCGCGGGCGCGGGCGGCGACGCGGCCAATTTCGACCACGCAGTCAAAACGGCGTGGTCGATGCTCGGGCTCGTGCTCGGCGCGATCGTTTCGGTATTCGCCGACAGGCACTACACGCGCTTTGAGACAGACGCCGTGTGGTGGGCGCAGCTCCTCAAGCTCGCGCTCGGCCTTGCGCTGACGCTTGCCGTGCGTGTCGCGCTCAAAGCGCCGCTGGCGGCGGCGTTCGGGGAAAACAGTCTTGGCGACGGCATTCGTTACTTCGCCGTCGTGCTCATGGCCGGCACGCTTTGGCCGATGACCTTCGGCTGGTTCCATCTGATGGGCCGAAAAAAGTGATTTACAGCCGCGGCAAGTCGTGCTATACTTTATTTTGTAAAGGGCTGGCCGCCGTCGGCGGCCGCCACAGGAAGAAACAGGAAGGAAGAGTCTGCTATGATGACTTATCCCATGCACGTCGCGGGCCTTGTCCGCGACCTCCCCATCTGCAAGGTGACGGAGGATTTTTACATCGGCGCTTTTATCATGTTCGGCGACGCCGAGCTGACCGTCGCCTGCGCCCGCGAGCTGCTCAAGCTGGCGGAGGGACTGAACTATGACTATCTGCTCACCGCCGAGGCCAAGAGCATTCCCCTCATTCACGAAATGGCGCGGCAGAGCGGCGCGAAAAAGTATTTCATCGCGCGCAAAGGCCCCAAGGTCTATATGCCCGACCCCATCTCGGTGCAGGACCGCTCCATCACCACGCTCGGCGTGCAGCAGCTTTTCCTTGGCCGCGACGACGCCGACCTCATCCGCGGTAAGAAAATTCTGATCGTGGACGACGTTATCTCCACCGGCGGCAGTCTGCACGCGATGGAGTCTTTGGTCGCCGAGGCGGGCGGCATCGTCGCCGGACGCATGGCTGTCCTCGCCGAGGGCGACGCGCAGAAGCGCAGCGACATCAAGTTCCTCGCCCCGCTGCCGACCTTCAAGGCCGACGGTAGCGTCCGCTGAGAAAAAGTTATATGCAGACGCAGAGGGAGCGCCGCTCGGTCGAGCGGCGCTCCCTTATTTTCGTGTTCCGCCCTCTATCATTGGCTCAAAGGCCGCAGCCGTCGCCGCTGCCCTCGGACAGCAGGTCGGCGAGGGATACACTGTCGAGATAGCCGTTGATGAGCGCGCCGAGCTTCTCCCACACCGGAAGCGAGAGGCACTTGTCCGCGCGCGGGCAGGTATTCTCCCCCTCCAGACAGGAGACGGGCGCGAGCGAGCCCTCCGTCAGCCGGACGATCTCCCCGACCGTATAATCCTTCAGCTCCCGGCTGAGCCGGTAGCCGCCGCCCTTGCCGCGCTGTCCCTCGACCAGTCCCGCGCGCGCGAGCACGGCGATGATGCTCTCCAGATATTTTTCGGAAATGCCCTGCCGGGCGGCGATCACCGGCAGCGGCATACACTCGCCCCTCTCGCCCTGCGCCAGCTCCAGCATGACGCGCAGCGCGTAGCGGCCCCTGGTGGAAATGAGCATAGCAGGACCTCCTTTCGCTCACGGTTTCTTCAATACCGTTATAGCACAAACGCCGCCGCCGCGTCAAGCGCGGGATGAGATTTGCACTTGCCCTCGCGCCCCTTTTCGGTTATACTGAGGGAAATACGCCAAGCATAAGGAGGCTCCCGTCATGGGTATCTTTTCCAAAAACAAGCCTGCCAAAACCGAAGCGCCCGAATTCATCGAGGTCGGCCAGATCGTCAACACGCACGGTGTCAGGGGCGACGTGAAGGTGCAGCCGTGGGACGTGACGCCCGCGCAGCTCGCCGGTTTCAAGGCGCTTTATATGGACGGCACGCAGTTCCGTCCCACAGACCGCCGCATACAGGGCGATATGGTGCTCATGCACTTTCCCGGCTGGGACGATATGACCGCCGCGGAGGGGCTGAAAACGAAGATCCTCTCCATCAGGCGCAGTGAGGTGCAGCTCAAAAAGGGCGAGTTTCTCGACGCGGAGCTGATTGGGATGCAGGTCTATGAATATTATCTCCACCGCTACATCGGCACGGTGGAGGAGGTGCAGACCTATCCCGCGCACAAGCTCTACAAGGTCAGGGGGCCGGAGAAGGCATATCTCATCCCCGCCGTGGAGGATATTTTCATCGTGGACATCAACGCCGAAAAGCGCGAAATTTATGTCAGGATGATCGAGGGGCTGGAAACCAATGCGGATTGACATTCTCACTCTCTTTCCCGACGCGGTGGACGCGATGATGAGCGCGAGCATCCTCGGCCGCGCGCAGGAGCGCGGATACATCGCCATCAAAACGCACCAGATCAGGGACTTCACCACCAACAAGCAGATGCAGGTGGACGACTATCCCTACGGCGGCGGACGCGGCGCGGTGATGCAGGCCGATCCCCTTTACCGCTGCTGGGCGAGCGTGTGCGGGGAGGCCGGCTCGAGGGGGCACACCGTCTATCTTTCCCCCTGCGGGCGCACGTTCACGCAGGCCGTCGCGCGGGAATTGAAGGAGAGCTTCGACCACCTCATTCTTGTCTGCGGCCACTACGAGGGCATCGACCAGCGCTTCATCGACGAGTGCGTGGACGAGGAGATCAGCATGGGCGATTTCGTCGTCACCGGCGGGGAGATCCCCGCGATGGCGCTTGCGGACGCCGTGTGCCGCATGGTGCCGGGCGTTCTGCCGGACGAGGAGTGCTTCACGGAGGAGTCGCACTGGAACGGGCTGCTCGAATACCCGCAGTATTCCCGCCCCGACGAGTGGCACGGGCGGCGAGTGCCGGACGTGCTGCTCTCCGGTCATCACGGGAACGTGGAGAAATGGCGGCGCAAGCAAAGCTATATCCGCACGATGCTCCGCCGTCCCGACCTCTGGGCGAAATTCGACGAGAGCGTCTGCAAAACGAAGGGCGAGCGCAAGCTGCTCGCCGAGGCCAGGGCTGAGGCCGAAGCGCTGCGCGCCGACGCGGAGGAGGAAGGCTGAGACCGCGCGGCGCGAAATTTGTCGAACGCTTTTCTGTCAAAACCGCCTCATTTTTGTTGAAATAGGGGAAATTTTGTGTTATTTTAAGTCATGACAGTCTCACGTTAAAAAAACACAATCGGGAGGTGCCGATTTCTTCATGGAACGGCGAAGATCGGTTCTGCTGGCGGACGCCGGCGAGGAGTTCCGCGCGATGCTGCGGGACGCAATGGAAGCAACCGGCCTGTTCACGGTCGAGCAGGCCGGCAGCGGCCTTGAGGTCTTGGAAAGGGTCCGTGCGCAGGCGCCGGAGCTGCTCGTTTTGGACCCGGCGCTGCCGGGCATGGACGGTATCTGCGTCCTGCGAAAACTGCGGTGCGAGGGCTGCGCGAGCACGGTCATTCTCATCTCCGCCTTCGTGTCCGAGCGTATGCTCGCGGAGGCGACGGAGCTGCGGGCCGATTACTTCCTGCCAAAGCCCTTCGCCTTCGAGGCACTCTTCGAGAGGATGCGCGGCACACCGGCGCTTCCCGCGCGCGGCGGACTGCGCCCGCCTTCCGTGCGCGTGACCTCCATTCTCCACGAGCTGGGAATGTCGCCGGGACTCAAGGGCTACCGCTATATCCATGACGCCGTGCTGCTCGCGCTGGACGATCCCTCGCTGCTGCACGCCGTCACCAAGGCTGTCTATCCTTATGTCGCGCGGCGGAACGGCACGAGCGTTTTCTGCGTAGAGCGCGCCATCCGCCACGCCATTGAGATCGCCCGCGAACGCGGCGATACCGCCGCGTGGGAGCGCTGCTTCGGCCCGCTCTGCGCCGGCGGCAGACCGGCCAACGGCGTGTTCCTCGCCGTGCTCGTCGAAATGCTTACAATGGAAGAAAAGCTGGGTTGAGCGCGCTCAACCCAGCTTTTCAAATTCTTTGGCAACGTCCGCCAGCAGGTCGCGGATATGCAGGTGCTGCGGACAGACCGCCTCGCACTTGCCGCAGCGGATACAGTCGGAGGCTCTGCTGCCCCGTCTGGTGTAGACCTCTTTATAATAGAAGTCCGCGTTCCAGTTGCGGTGGATCTGCTTGGCGTTCATCACCGCGAACAGGTCGGGGATCGAAATGTGCTGCAGGCAGCCGTCCGTGCAGTAGCGGCAGGCCGTGCAGGGAATGAGGTTCTTGCTGCGGAAGATCTCCTGCACCCGCCTGACCGCGGCAAGCTCCGCTTCGTTGAGCGGCTTGAAGTCGCGCATAAAGGCGGTGTTGTCCTCCACCTGCTGGAGATCGCTCATGCCGGAGAGCACCATCATGACGCCCGGAAAGCCCGCCGCGAAGCGGACGGCATAGCTCGCGCTGCTGCCGCCGTGCAGCGCGTCCAGCACCGCTGCGGCGTCCTCCGGAAGACGGGCGAGGTTGCCGCCCTTGACCGGCTCCATCACGATGACCGGCTTGCCGTGCTTCTGACAGACCTCGTAGCATTTGCGGCTCTGCACGGCGGGATCGTCGTAGTCCACGTAGTTGAACTGGAGCTGCACGACCTCGAGCTGCGGGTATTCGGTCAGGATATTATCGAGCATCTCCGCGCTGTCGTGGAACGAGATGCCGATGTGTCGAACCCTGCCCTCCGCCTTGAGCGCGAACGCCGTTTCATAGGCGCGGCAGCGCTTGAAATGCCCATAATTTTTTGCGCACTGCGCGTGCATGAGATAAAAGTCGAAATAATCGACGCCGCAGGCCGCCAGCTGGCTTTCAAAGAACGGCCGGATATCCTCCTCCGTTTTGAAAAAGTTCGCCGTCAGCTTGTCGGTCAGGACGTAGTCCTCGCGCGGATAGCGGCTCGTCAGACAGGCCTTCAGCGCCGTTTCGCTCCGCCCCTCAAGATAGCCGTGCGCGGTGTCAAAATAGTTGAAGCCCGCCTTCAAAAAGGCGTCCACCATCTGTCCGGTCAGCGCGAGATCGACCTCATCTCCCTGCATCGGCAGGCGCATGAAGCCAAAGCCGAGCTTCTTTTTGATTTTTTTCATGTCCGCTTCTCCTCTCTGCTTTTCCCGTCCTGCGGCGGTTCGCTGCTTTTATGATAGCATATCCCGCGCGGCTTGGAAATACCCTTTTCGCTGTTTTTAACAAAACTTACCTCCTTTTGTCCTGCATACCGGCAAAAAATCCGGCAAAGCTATGTTCGCGATACCCAAAAACAGCAAACCCCAAATCAAACATTCAAACAAAAGGAGAAAATCATTATGTCCAGCAAAAACAGCAACAAGCTCAACGTTCCCGAGGCCCGCGCGGCCATGAACAAGTTCAAGATGGAGGCCGCCAGCGAGATTGGCGTCAACCTCAAGCAGGGCTACAACGGCGACCTGACCAGCCGCGAGGCCGGCTCTGTCGGCGGCCAGATGGTCAAGAAGATGATCGAGAGCTACGAGAAGGGCCTGTAAGGAGTTTTACGGAAAGTATTCCCGTCTCCATGGCAAAAAGCATCTGCCGCGAAAACACGGCAGATGCTTTTTTATCTTTTATTGCGGAGCGCGGCAGATGCTTTTCAGCACTTCTCAAACACGGTGGCAACGCCCTGGCCGCCGCCGATGCAGAGGGTGGCAAGACCCTTCCTGGCCTCGGGACGCTTGAGCATTTCGTGCAGGAGGGTGACGATGATGCGCGCACCGGAGGCACCGACGGGGTGGCCGATGGAGATGGCGCCGCCGTTGACGTTGACCTTGCTCATGTCGAAGTGCAGCTCACGCGCGACGGCGATGGACTGCGCGGCGAATGCCTCGTTGGCCTCGACAAGGTCGATGTCCTCGATGGTCACGCCGGCCTTGGCCATGGCCTGACGGGAGGCGGGCACGGGACCGACACCCATGATCTTGGGATCGACACCGCCCTGACCCCAGCCGATGAGCTTCGCCATAGGCTTGAGGTTGTACTTCTTCACGGCTTCGCCGCTGGCGAGAACGATGGCGGCAGCGCCGTCGTTGATACCGGAGGACTGGCCGGCGGTCACGCGCTGAACGTGCTTTCTGGCGTCCGCTTCGTGGATCTCGGTGGGCTGGAAGGTGTGGACGACCTGATCCTCAACGCCCTCGGGGCCGACAGGGAACGCGCCCTTGAGCTTGGCCATGCCTTCCATGGAAGCGCCGGCGCGGGGGAATTCGTCCTTCTTG
>CAVKBJ010000101.1:0-2268 GCA_963654505.1 Lachnospiraceae bacterium | reverse complement strand
CCGTGATTTGTCATTTTATCACAGGCTTTTCCGGAATGCAAAATTTTTTGCAGGCGACGGCGCGAACTGAAAATAGGGAAGACCATGCCGTCAGGGAGCGGCTCCCGGACGGTATGATCTTCCCCTGCCCGCACTTTTCGCTATCTTATCCGACCTGTCCGCCAATGGCAAGACTCAGCAGAACGGTCGCTGTCATCATGAGGACCGGCAGCTTGCGCCGGAGTTTTTTCCACGCGCTGTCCACAGGTGGGTTCCTTACTTAGCGAGGGCTTTGCCGAGCTCGCGGCAGGCTTCCAGCGCCGCGTCGTCGGGCGCATCGCAGCAGGTGACGCTCTCGCACACGAGGTTCAGCCCCGCGTTGCCGCAGTCCTTTTCCCAGCTGCGCATCCACTCGCCGTCGCCCCAGCCGTAGGAGCCGAACAGCGCCGCGCGCTTGCCGCCGAGACTGCGCTTGCACTCGTCGAACATCGGCTGAAATTCCAGCTCCTCAAGCACCTCGCTGCCCATAGCGGGACAGCCGAAAGCGATGGCGTCGTAGACGTTCAGATCGCCGGGCCGCACCTTGTCTGGCGTGAGCAGCGCGGCCTCCGCGCCCGCGGCGGTCATGCCCTCGGCGACGGCCTTCGCCATCGCCTCCGTATTGCCTGTGCCGCTCCAGTAAACAACAGCAGTTTTCATAATTCGTGTGTTCCTTTCGATGATGATATAGTATCAAACTGCGACGGCAAGCTGCTCGAGCTTCGAGCCGGTCTGCCAAAGCGCGCAGTAGATCTCGGTGCATTTTTTGAATTTCGCGAACAGCGCCCGCGCCTTTGCCTCGTCGCCGTAAACCTTCCACAGCCCCGCGCACTTGAAACCGTTCGCGCGGTGGTCGATGAAGCCCTTCACGTCCTCGGGCGGATAGCTGAGGAACAGCCCCACCTCGTGCGGGAACTCCCCGCTCTCACGGAAGCGGCGGACGAGCCGCGCCACGCAGTGCGCGCAGCTCTCGTCGGCGTAGCCCGCCTGACGCAGCAACTCGGACGCCAGCGCGTCCTGCAAATCCCGACGCAGCCACGCGGGGCGGTAGAGGTAAAGGAGCGCCTGACCCTCTAAAAAGCGGATCGGCAGCAGGCACAAGCCCTTCGGCACCAGCAGACGATTCAGCCGCCGGATGTCGGACAGCAGCTCCCCGCGATCCTCGCAAGGGCAGGGAAACAGACTCCCCGTCTTGATGCCCGCGAGCGTCGGCGCGCCCTGGCGGACCAGAATTTCTTCAGACATTCGCTCTCGCCTCCCTCGATAGTGTTGCGCGGATCGGTCGGTTTCATTCCTGGCGGTTAAAGTACTCTAACTCGTGCGTAAAAAAGAAAAACGTCCGCTTGGTTCCGCTGTCTCCGCCGTTTCGGTTAAGGCTATCTAACCAATGTGTTCTTAAAAATCCGCATCGGCGGATCACAATCATACCATAGCATACTCCCGCTTATTTTGCAAGTCTTTTTTGGAGGATAGTTTTTTCGCGCTGTCAAGCCGCGGCTATCTCAGAAACGGCAGCTCCGGCAGACGGTTTTCCTCGATGAGCGAACGCAGCATCACCGCGAAGCCCTCTGGGTCACGGATCTGATACTGCAAGTGGTTGAAATTTTCGAACACCGGATAGTTCCCGTGTGGGTACGCCCGCATGACCGCGCCGCGGTACTTGAAATGCTCCTCCGCGCTGCCAAACTCAAAATAGGTGTGCCGCTGCATTTCCTCGGACAGCGGCGGGAACGGCTTATCCTCCAGGCTGTCCGCCAGCTGGCGGCGGAGGTTGCCGTAGGTCAGCGCCTTACCCGCCGCGATGAAGTAGGGCTTGATCGCCTCGTCGTCACACCACAGGATCTTTTTCAGCGTCCCGCCCTTCGACCAGTACAGGCTTTTTACCGCAAGGTACAGCAGCAGCGTCATGGCGCGGCGGGCCGCTTTCCCGAGCTGCGCGAACTGTCCGCCGTCGATGAAAACGTGCTCTACGGGCAGCTCCGTCTGCGATAGAAAGGCCATCGCGAGGTCTGCCCCGATCGAGGAAGCAACGACCAGTGCAAGGCGCTCCACGCCCTGCTCGCGCAGGAGATCCTCGACCTGCCGCACCTCGTCGGCCTTGCTCACGTAGCGCTGTCCCGCGCAGTAGACCGTGGAGGTCGGCAGGATGCAGAAATACTTCTCTTTCAGATATTTAGCCACCGGCCCGCTGCTCGCGCCCGTCACGCCCATCGCGTGAAAAAACAGCACGGCGGGGCTTTGTTTGTTTCC
>CAVKBJ010000100.1:0-2895 GCA_963654505.1 Lachnospiraceae bacterium | reverse complement strand
TACCATATCTATCAGAAAAAGCCCAGCTCCAGCCGGACTTTTTCGACAGACTGACAGGAGGACTTCACAGGAAGTCCTCCTGTTTTTGATCAATGCCTCGTGTCGGTCATTCCTTAGGCTTTTGCGCGGCCTTGTGCCTGTTCATGATGAACTTGGGGCCTTTCTCCCACTTCTTGACGTTAAGGGGGAGCAGGACGACCGAGATGCCGAGGCCGATGAGGTCGGTGACCGTGCCGGGAATGAACATCAGCAGACCGCCGGCGATGAAGATGACGCGCTCGAACCAGTTGAGCTTCCAGAACAGCCAGCCTTGGAACGCGGCGGACATGACAGCTGTGCCGATGATGGCGCTGATGGAGACGGAAAGAACCTCCGCAAGGCTGCCATCCATCATCATGGCGGGGTTATAAGCGAACGCAAACGGGACCATGAAGCCGGCGAAGCCGAGCTTGCACGCTTCGACCGCCGTGGTCATCGGATTGGTCTTGGCAAGACCGGCACCGGCGTAGGCCGCGAGGGCGACCGGCGGGGTGATGGCGGACAGGCACGCGAAGTAGAACACGAACAGGTGCGCTGTCAGCGGAGTCAAGCCGAGCTTAATGAGGGACGGAGCAAGGATAGACGCCGCGATAACGTAGGCCGCAGTGGTCGGCAGGCCCATGCCAAGGACGATGCAGGTGATGGCGGTGAAGACCAGCGACGGGAACAGCAGGCTGTGCGCCGCCTGGATCATCATATCGCCGAAGATAACGCCTATACCGGTGATGGAGACCATACCGACGACGATACCGGCACAGGCGCAGCCGATGACGATGGACATGGCGCTGAAGCCGGACTTGACCATCGCGGTTGGAATAGTCTTGAGCGTGAAGCGCTTTTTCTTATCGAAGAACATGACCACAGGAACGGCCACGGTCGCCCACAGGGCGGAATAGAGCGGGGAGTACTGCGCAATGAGCAGGCAGTAGATCAGCACCGCGATGATGAGCAGATAGATCCAGCCGTCCTTCATGACCGCCTTGCTCTTGGGGATGTCCTTGGGGTCCATGAGGGTGATGTCCGCCAACTCGGACTGTGTGATAACGGCCACGGCACAGCCCCAGTAATAGAGCAGCGCGGGAATGACCGCCGCGATGACGATGTAGATGTACTTCACCTCGGTAAAGGCGACCATCAGGAACGCACCGGAACCCATGACGGGCGGCAGGATCTGACCGCCGGTGGAAGCAACGGCCTCAACGCCGCCGGCGAACGGCGGGCGATAGCCGCGGGACTTCATTAGAGGGATGGTGAACGTGCCGGTGCCGACGACGTTCGCAACGGCGGAGCCGTTGATCGTACCCATCAGACCGGAGGCCACGACCGCGCTGAGCGCGGGACCGGCCTTGATCTTCCCCGTGAGGGAGATGGCGATGTCATTGATGAAAGTCGAGCAGCCGGAGCATTCAAGGAACGCGCCGAACATGACGAACATGAAGATGACCGTTGCCGAAACGCTCATGGTCGTACCGAACAGGCCGTCAAGGTCGGTGGCAAGGAACTTGCAGATACGCTCGAGGGAATAGCCGCGGTGCGCGATGGCGAGCGGCAGATTCGGACCGGCGAGCGCATAGGCGATGAAGATCAGAGAGAGGATGGGCATGATATAGCCCAGCGTGCGGCGCGCGCACTCAAGCACGATGATGATGAGGCAGGCGCCCGCGAAAGTTGCCATCCATGTCGTCTTGCTCAGGCGCTCGGTGAGGTGATGGACCTCGTCCTGTGCCATCCAGACGGATACCCAAGTGAGGATAACGAAGATAATATCGATAGAGCGGCAGATCGCGCGGAACGCCTTGCTGCCGGCGAACTTATCCTTGAAAACGTGCTTATAGAGAGGCTGTGTGAGCAGGATCAGCGTGAGGGCGAAGGCCAGATGTACGCCGCGCTGCACGGAGTAATCGAACAGGCCGAAAAAGCCGGTGTAGATGTGAAAGGCGGTCATCAGAAAAGCGACAACGGAAGCGATCTTGATAAACTTATCGCCCTTGCCCTCTTCGAGAGTTCTTGCTGCTGCCAACTCACTGTCAAGAGAGGTAACGTCAATCTCTTTGTATTCATTATTCTCGGACATAAACGCATCCTTTCTGTTAAGTAGGGTGTTTTAACGAAAACTTAATGAAAATGAGGGAGCCGGAGTTGGGGTGTCCCAACTCCGGCCATAAACGCTCTTCGCAGGGACGGTCAATTCGTTCTCGTGATCAAATTGTAAAAACGGACGGACAAAAACACTTATATTCAGATAAGGCCTTGCTCGCTGAAGTACTTCTGAGCTCCGTCATGCAGAGGAATGGGCATCTGCGTGCACAGGAAGCTGGGATCGGTCATGTCCTTGAGCAGGGCGTTGCCCGCAGCCATATCGGCGGTGTTCTCGTTCATGGCCTTGCACAGGTCGTAGACGAGATCGGCGTCCATATCGGCGGTGACGATGATAAGGCACTTCACGCCGAAGCTGTTGGCGTCGGTCTCCTGACCGGTGTAGGTGCCGGCGGGAATCGTGGTCTGAATGTAAGCAGCGTTGTTAGCGAGCACCGCGTCGATCTCCTCCTGTGTCATATCAAGGACGATGATGGGCTTGGTGGCAGCGAGGTTCAACTGGCCGCCGATAGGCAGACCAGCGAAGCCGAAAGCTGCGTCAAGGATGCCGTCGCCCACGGAGTCGGCGCCGTCGCCGAGGCCGAGGTTTTCGAGGCTGGTGTTGTCCTTGGTGATGCCCATGACTTCGAAAGCGGCGAGAGAGGCGTTCTCGGTCGCGGAGGCCGCAGGACCGACAGCGACGCGCTTACCGAGCAGGTCATGGATGTAGGTCAGACCGGAATCCTGCAGCGCGACGCCGCTGAGCACGGAGGTATAGAC
>CAVKBJ010000099.1:0-16974 GCA_963654505.1 Lachnospiraceae bacterium | reverse complement strand
GCGGCCTACAAGTACGGCGCGGACCTCATCCGCAAGCTGGCAACGATGAAATAATACCCCTGCCCGCCACCATAAGGCCACACCTACCTCTCCAACGCCGCGCCCATCCGCACCCATCTCTCCGATACCATGCCAACCTCTCCGACATAACACCAATCTCGCCACCCCTGCAAACGCGGCGCCGATTGGGATGCCGATATGCGCGGCACCTACGGGCGTGGCAGCTCCTATGCCGGACGTGGCACGCACTATGTGCGCGGGCACTATTCCCGCGACGGCGCGATGGAGAGCATGAAGCGGCAGCTCCAAGAGATGCTTGACAACGCCGACGACGAGAGCATCCGCAAGGCGATTCAGCGCTGCATGGATACCATCGAGGGCTAAGGGGGTGCGCCCCCCATGATCGACGAGAGCGAGATCAGACAGTGGATCGCGCGGCTTGAAGCCGAGCCGTCAAGCTGGGGCAACTATGAAAAATTGTCCGTGCTCTACACCATCATCAACCAGCACACGCCGACGGCGGAGCCGGCCGCGTACTCCGCGGCGCCGGCCCCCGAAACGGTAGGCAGCTACGGAGACAGCGAGTTTTTGCAAGCCGTTTCCGGTCTTGACCGGTCCTGCGCGTGGACGGTCATGGACGAGCTGATGGATAGCTTAAAGACCGTCAATGAGCGCGTTTACAACGGCGTCATGCGAAAACTGGGCGCGTGAAAAATACTCCCCTGTCCTCAAAAGATGGGGGAGTATTTGTAGCCCACAATGTAGCCCACGGGAAAGCATTTCTCTAAAAAAGTTGCAAAAACGATTTTCAGGAAAAGATAGAAAAAACCTCGGAAGCCTTGATATTTCAAGGTTTTCCGAGGTTTGGCGCGGAAGAGAGGATTTGAACCTCCGCGGCGCTTTTTACACACCCTACTCCCTTAGCAGGGGAGCCCCTTCGGCCACTTGGGTACTTCCGCAAATGTCGAATTTCTTCAGCCGATATTCTCTTTGGCGGAGAGAGTGGGATTCGAACCCACGGATGCTTTCACATCGCCGGTTTTCAAGACCGGTGCTTTCAACCGCTCAGCCATCTCTCCATGATTGTGAGGAGCCGGCTCACTCTCAAACGCAAGCGGTATCATACCATACGGAGGGGGGACTTGTCAAGAACAAAGCGAAAAATGTTTGCCGGAAATCAGAAAATGTATTTGCGCGGAGGGAACTTACCGGAAACGCTTGACCGCTTCGGCGTTTTTCGATACAATATACCGGCATTGTGCAGGAACGGCATATTTGTAGGGAGAGATCATGCCTATCATAGCATGACGCCCCATGCAATGCAAGAGGAAATTTTTCTCTTGCAGTAATTTTGTGGACAGCGCCAACGCACCGTCTGCATATCTGAAAAAGCTTGAACAAAATGAAGCATTGACGTGGGAAACTTGCAGGAGTAAAATCTATCCATATTTTTTGTAGACCAAGAAAACGAATAAGGAGGTTCGTAACGATGAGTGAAAAAGATCGTATTCCCGAGCTGTTCGGCTCGATGTCCTTTAATGAGGGAACGATGGAGCAGTATGTTCCGCATCAGGCGATGGAAGTCTGGCGCGACTGTCTCAAGAGCGGCAAGGCGCTGCCGCTTTCCGCCGCGAACGATATTGCCGAGGCGATGAAAACCTGGGCGCTGGAGCATGGCGCGACGCATTTCACCCATTGGTTCCAGCCGCTTACCGGCATCACCGCCGAGAAGCACGACAGCTTCATCAAGCCCGTCGGCGGCGGAAAGATCATCATGGACTTCTCCGGCAAGGAGCTGGTGTGCGGTGAGCCGGACGCTTCGAGCTTCCCCAGCGGCGGCCTGCGCGCGACCTTTGAGGCGCGCGGCTACAGCGCGTGGGATCCCACGGCCTTTGCCTTTATCAAGGACGGCAGCCTGTGCATCCCGACGGTGTTCTGCTCCTACGGCGGCGCGGCGCTGGATAAAAAGACGCCGCTGCTGCGCTCGAATGAGGCGGTCAGCCGCGCGGCGGTGAAGCTGCTGCACCTTTTCGAGGGTGAGAAGGACGTCAGCAGGGTCACGCCGCAGGTCGGCCCCGAGCAGGAGTATTTCCTCATCGACCGCGAGCTGTACCTCAAGCGCGAGGATCTGCGGCTGTGCGGGCGCGCGCTCTTCGGCGCGAAGCCGCCCAAGGGGCAGGAGCTGGATGACCACTACTTCGGCGCGATCCGCCCGCGCGTGGCGGCTTTCATGAAGGAGCTGGACGAGGAGCTGTGGAAGCTCGGCGTGCTTTCCAAGACCAAGCACAACGAGGTCGCCCCCGGCCAGCACGAGATGGCTCCCATCTACTGCGACGCCAACACCGCCAACGACCAGAACCAGCTCGTCATGGAGGTGATGAAGAAGGTCGCCGAGCGCAACGGCCTCGTCTGCCTGCTGCATGAAAAGCCCTTTGCGGGCGTCAACGGCTCCGGCAAGCACGTCAACTGGTCGCTCTCGACCGACACGGGCGAGAACCTGTTCTCCCCCGGCAAGACGCCCAGCCGGAACGCCGTCTTCCTGCTTTTCCTCGCCGCCTTCGTCAAGGGCGTGGACGAGTATCAGGAGCTGCTGCGCTGCTCGGTCGCTTTCGCGGGCAACGACCACCGTCTCGGCGCGCAGGAGGCGCCGCCGGCCATCATCTCCATCTTCCTCGGCTCGGAGCTTCAGAGCATCATCGACGCCATCGTGGGCGAGAGCGATTACACCGAGACCGAGCGCAGGACGCTCCGCATCGGCGTGGACGTGCTGCCCGCTATCCCACAGGACACCACCGACCGCAACCGCACCTCGCCCGTCGCCTTCACCGGCAACAAGTTCGAGTTCCGTATGCCCGGCTCCAGCCAGTCCATTGCAGGCCCCGTCACGGCGCTCAACACCATCATGACCGAGGAGCTGACGCAGTTTTACGACGAACTCAAGGACGCGCCCGACTTCAACAAGACGCTCCACGACCTTGTGCGCAAGGCATTTACCGAGCACGGACGCATCATCTTCAACGGCAACGGTTACGAGGAGGCGTGGGTCGAGGAGGCTGCGCGCCGCGGCCTTGCGAATCTGCGCAGCACCGCCGATGCCCTGCCGACCTACATCCTGCCCAAGAACATCGAGCTGATGACCAGGCACGGCGTTTACACGAAGGAGGAGATGCTCTCCCGCCACGAGATCCACATGGAGAAGTACCGCAAGGTCATCGGCATCGAAGCGGCCACGATGGTCGATATGGTGCAGCATGAGATCCTCAACGCGGCCTCCGAGTATGAGAGCAAGCTCTGCGAGACGATGCTGCGCAAGCATGAGGCCGCGCCCGAGCTGCCCTGCCACGTCGAGAAGTCGCTGGTCAACTCCATCGGCATCCTCAACGACAAGCTGCTTGAGCAGACCGTGACGCTCAAGACCGCGCTGGAGACCGCGCCCACCGGCGTTTCCGGCGAGGAGGAGCTGCGCTACTACCACGACGTCGTCGCCGCCGACATGGACGCGGTGCGCGAGACGGTCGACCGGCTTGAAACGCTGACCGCCGGCGAGTACTGGCCATACCCGACCTTCTACGACCTGCTGTTTTCCGTCTAAGCCCAAAAGGAACGCTCTTTGAGCGTTCCTTTTGAAATGACATGCCTGTCCGCGGGCATTGAATGATCTATGTGTTACGAGTGGAGGAGAACATGAAATACATTTTTGTCACCGGCGGCGTGGTGTCCGGCCTCGGCAAGGGCATCTGCGCGGCGTCGCTCGGCCGCCTTCTGAAGCAGTGCGGCCTGCGCGTGAAGAACCAGAAATTCGATCCCTATCTCAACGTGGACCCCGGCACGATGAGTCCCTATCAGCACGGCGAGGTCTTCGTCACCGACGACGGCGCGGAGACCGACCTTGACCTCGGCCACTACGAGCGCTTCGTGGACGAGGCGCTCAACGCGAACGCCTCCGTTTCCTCCGGAAAGGTCTACTGGAGCGTCCTCAACCGCGAGCGTCAGGGCGGCTACCTCGGCGGCACGGTGCAGATCATCCCGCATGTCACCGACGAGATCAAAAGCCGCGTCTATGCGATGGACGACGGCGAAACGGACGTATGCATCACCGAGATCGGCGGCACGGTCGGTGACATCGAGAGCCAACCGTTTCTGGAGGCCATCCGTCAGGTCGCGGCGGAGAAGGGGAGGGGGAACGTTCTCTTCATCCACGTTCCGCTGATCGTCTCCATCCCCGGCAGCGGGGAGCTAAAAAGCAAGCCCACGCAGCACTCGGTCAAGGAGCTGCTCTCCCTCGGCATCCAGCCGGATATCCTCGTCTGCCGCACGGACAGCCCGCTGACCGACGACGTGCGGTGCAAGATCGCGCTTTTCTGCAACGTCGAGCCGGAGTGCGTGATCCCGAATGTCACGGCCTCCACGCTCTACGAGGTGCCGCTGTTGCTCGAGGACGCGGGATTGTGCCGCGAGGTCTGCCGCAAGCTTGGCTTCGACTGCGGCGAGCCGGACATGAGGGCGTGGACCGCGTTGGTCGAGAAGATCAAGCACGCGCATAAGCAGGTGACCATCGCGCTCGTCGGGAAGTACACCGGCCTGCACGACGCCTATCTGAGCGTCGTCGAGTCCCTTTTCCACGCCGGCACCGCCTGCGACGCGCAGGTTTCGATCCGCTGGGTGGACTCCGAAACGCTGACGGCGGAGAACGCTGCCGCTGTCCTCGACGGCTGCGCGGGCGTGCTCGTTCCCGGCGGCTTTGGCGACCGCGGCATCGAGGGCATGATCCTCGCCGCGCAGTACGCGCGCGAAAACGGCGTGCCCTACCTCGGCATCTGTCTCGGAATGCAGATCGCGGTCATCGAGTTCGCGCGCCACGTCGTCGGCTGGGCCGACGCGCACAGCGCGGAATTTTCCTCCCTCACCGCGCATCCGGTCATCGCGCTCCTGCCCGATCAGATCGGCGTGACCGCCAAGGGCGGCACGATGCGGCTGGGCAAGTATCCCTGCCTGCTCGCGGAGGGTACGAAGGCTCACGCCGCCTACGGCGCGCGGGAGATCTCCGAGCGCCACCGCCACCGCTACGAGTTCAACAACATCTTCCGCGAGGAGCTCGAGCGCGCGGGCATGACCTTCTCCGGCACCTCGCCCGACGGCGCGCTCGTCGAGATCGCGGAGCTGAGCGGGCAGGAGTGGTACGTCGGCTGTCAGTTCCACCCAGAATTCAAAAGCCGCCCCGATCGTCCGCACCCGCTTTTCACCGGCTTCGTCGCCGCGGCGCTCAGGCAGGCGGGTAAATAAATAGCGAAAAATAGAACCGCAGCTTTGCTGCGGTTCTGCTTTTTTGTAAGTAAATTCAGCGGTTTTTCAGGCGCTTGTCGCACTTGGCGGCGAGCTTCGTGCCGACGCTCTGAAAGAGCTGCACGAGCAAAATCAGCAGCACGACCGCTGCGTACATCACAAGGTACTTGTAGCGGTAGTAGCCGTAGTCGATGGCGATCTTGCCGAGGCCGCCGCCGCCGATGATGCCGCTCATCGCGGAGTAGCCGAGGATGGTCGTGAGCGCGATGGTGAAGTTTTGCAGCAGGGAGGGGACGCTCTCGGGGATCATCACCTTGCAGATGATCTGCATGGGCGTCGCGCCCATGCTCTGCGCGGCCTCGATGATGTTCGGGTCCAGCTCGCGCAGACTGCTCTCGACCAGACGCGCGACGAAAGGAAAGGCCGCGACGACGAGCGGAACGATGGTCGCCTTCGTGCCGACGGTCGTGCCGATGATGAGGCGCGAGAGCGGAAAGACCATGATCATCAGAATGAGGAACGGAATGGAGCGCAGCAGGTTGATGATCACGTTCAGTACGCTCATCAGCCAGCGCGGGAGCGGCAGCACGCCGCCCTTTTCGCCCGCCACGAGCAGCACGCCCAGCGGCAGACCGATCGCGACGGCGAAAGCTGTGGAAAGGATCGTGACGTAGAAAGTCTCCCAAATGGCGGGAAGAAACTGCGTTTGCAGCGCCTCCGTCAGCTCCGCGACAGACTTAGGGGAGAAAAGATTACTGTACACCGACGCTCGCCTCCTCGACCTGAAGATTTTCGATCCGGTTCAGAAATTCCCACGCGCGGTCAAACTGCGCCGCGGGGACGCCCAGCAGCATACTGCCGTAGATCTCCTCGGAGAGCTTCTGCGTGCTGGCGGAAATGACGTTGGCCGCGACGCCCTCCTCCGTCGCAAGGCGGGCCACCAGCGGGATAGAGGTGGTCCTTGCGCTGCGGAAGATGAGGCGGATGCGCCGCTCCTGCGCGGGGTCGGACACCGTGACGTCCGCGCCGCCGGGGAAAACGAGGTGGCGCGCGGCGGCGGACTTCGGCGCGGAAAAGACGGTGGAAACGAGCCCGTCCTCCACCACCTCGCCGTCGTCAAGAATGGCGACGTGATTGCACACGCTTTTGACCACGCTCATCTGATGTGTGATGATGACGACCGTGATGCCGAGCTTCCGGTTGATGTCGCCGATCAGCTCCAAAATCTGCCGCGTCGTCTTGGGATCGAGCGCGCTTGTCGCCTCGTCGCACAGCAGAACCTTCGGGTCGGTCGCCAGCGCGCGGGCGATGGCCACGCGCTGCTGCTGTCCTCCGGAGAGCTGCGCGGGATAGGCCTTTGCCTTGTCGGGCAGGCCCACCGTTTCAAGGAGCTCCCGCGCGCGCTCGACCGCCTCGCGGCGGGCAACACCGGAAAGCTCCATCGGGAAACAGACGTTATCCAAACAGTTCCGCTGCATGAGCAGATTGAAGCGCTGGAAGATCATGGTAATGTCGCGCCGCGCAGCACGGAGCTGCGCGGGCGACATGGTATCCAAACGGTTTCCGTTGACGACGACCTCGCCGGAGGTGGGGCGCTCAAGCATATTGATGCAACGCACCAGAGTGCTCTTGCCGGCGCCGCTCATGCCGATGATGCCGTAAACATCGCCGTCCGGAATGGTCAGGGAGATATCCTTGAGGGCTTCCACCCGCCCACCGGCGGTCTCAAAGACTTTGCTGACGTGCTTGAGTTCGATCAAGGAATTTCTCCTCCTTTCTCTTTCTTACTTCAGCGCGTCAAGCGTGGTCTGCTTGCCGCCGTAGAGGCCCATCGGCTCGACGTGGATAGCGGCGACGGAGACGATATGCGTGCCGTTCTCAGCGTTGAAGTCATCGAGATAGGGCGTGTGCTGGAAGTAGTTGGCGTCCACGGTGCCGTCCTCAACGATGGTGTTGGGCACAACGTAGTCGTTGTAGCTCTGAATGTCGAGGGTGATGTCCCTGGCGGCAAGAATGTCCTTGGCGACCGCAAGGATCTCGGCGTGGGGCGTGGGGGAGGCGGCGACGGAGATGGTGGTGCCGGCGAGCGCGTCGTAGTCAACGCTCTCATCGTAGCCGTCGCCCGGGTTCTCAACAGTGCTCACGACGGAGCCGTTGTACTGCTCGGCGATGTAATCGGCGACCTGCTGGCTCTCAAGCGCGGCGACCAGAGCCCTGGTCTTATCGTTGTCCTCATTGCCCTCCTTCACGGCGAGGATGTTGGCGTAGGCGGAGGAGGAGCCTTCGATCTCAAGGGAGTCCTCAACGGGGTTCAGGCCCGCGTTGATGGCGTAGTTGGAGTTGATGACGGCGTAGTCAACGTCCTGAAGAATGTTGGGGATCTGCGCGGCCTCGGCCTCGACGATCTCAACGTTGTGGGGGTTCTCGGCGATGTCGTTCTTGGTGGCGGTGATGCCTGCGCCGTCCTTGAGCTTGATGATGCCGTTGGCCTCGAGCAGCAGCAGGGCGCGGGCCTCGTTGGTGGTGTCGTTGGGGACCGCGATCTGAATGACGGTCTGCTGCTGGGTATCGCCGGTCTCGTCGGCGCTGTCGGTAGTGGTATCCTTGCTGCCGCAGCCGGTCAGCACGCCGAGGGCAAGAGTTGCCGCGAGGGCAAGAGAGAGAGCTTTTTTCATGATGATTACTTCCTTTTCTTTGATTTTGCTTTTTCCCTTTTGCTTGGGACGCTGTTAGTTATACACGATGCCGCGCCATTTGTCCAATACCCTATAAAGATACTGAGTTATAGGAAAAAGCTATAGCGTGGTGCATCTCATATATCCCGATGGCTAATAACGGGCAGTTCGTTGGCGGTATGGACAAAACGGAGGGTGGTCAGCTGTCTGAACGGCCCTGCTCCGCGCGGAGAAATTCCTGCATCTTCTCAATATACAGCTTGCCGACGCTGCTGAGGATCTGATTTTTCTTCACGATATAGCCGACCTTCATCACGCCGTTGATGGGGCTGTCGTCGGAAAGGGGAATGACGCGGTAGTCCCCGCCGTTGAGCTCCTCGCACACGATGCCGGAGCAAAGCGTGTAGCCGTACAGCCCGACCATCAGGTTGACCATCGTGGCGCGGTCGTTGACCTTGACGGTCTGGGAGTAGTCGTTCATGGAGGACAGCTCCTCGGAGAAGTAGAACGAGTCGTTGCCGCCCTGCTCGAACGAGAGGAACGGGTAATCGCTCAGCTCCTCGCCGTGGATCTCCGTGCGGTCGGCGAGCGGGTGGTTTTTCCACAGAAAGACATAGGACTTGCAGTCCATCAGCTCGTGAAACTCGATGTCGTTCGCGCGCAGGATCTTCATGATGACGTTGCGGTTGAAGTCGCTGAGATAGAGAACGCCGATCTCGCTGCGCAGCGTGCTCACGTCGTCGATGACCTCGCGTGTCTTGCTCTCGCGGATGGCGAAGTCGTACTTTGCCGTGTCGAAGCTCTTGGCCATCTCCACGAAGGCCTTGACCGCGAAGGAGTAGTGCTGCGTCGTCACGCCGAACTTCTTTTTCAGCTCGTTCGGGTGCGCGTACTTCTCCGAGAGCGTTTCGTACTGGTGGTAGACCTGACGGGCGCAGTCGATGAACTCCTGCCCGTCGTTCGTCAGCGTCACGCCCCGCCCGCTGCGGTGGAAGATGGTGATGCCAAGCTCGCGCTCAAGCTCCTGCATCGCGCCGGTGAGCGAGGGCTGGGCGATGTAGAGCCGTTCCGCCGCCCTGTTCATCGAGCCGGTCTCGGAAATGACGATGGCATAGTGGAGCTGTTGGAGCGTCATGGGCGTGATCCTCCGCGTTCAGAATGAAAAAAGTATAGCATACGGTGGAGCAAAATTCAAGCGCGGCGGCGCTGCGCTTGAAATCCTACAAAATATATGGTATTATAGTACCACGACTGAAAACGGAGGGTGAGCCTATGCGTATTTCGACCAAGGGACGCTACGCGCTGCGGCTGATGCTCGACCTTGCGGAGCATCAGGGCGACGGCTGCGTGTCGCTCAGGGACGTTGCCCGGCGGCAGGATATTTCCAAAAAATATTTGGAGCAGATCGTCCCGACGCTCAGCCGCGCCGGCTTTCTGCTCACGAACCGCGGCTATCAGGGCGGCTACCGGCTCGCCCGCCGTCCGGAGGAATACACCGCGCGGGACATTCTGCGTCTGACCGAGGGGAGCCTTGCGCCCGTGGCCTGTTTGGACGGGAAAAGCAACACCTGCCCGCGCAGCGCCGGTTGCCCGACGCTCCCGCTTTGGCAGGGGCTTGACCGCGTGATCGAGGAATATCTTGCGGGCGTCACGCTCCAGGACCTGCTTGACCGTCAGAGAGAGCACAGCGGCGACGATTACGTGATCTGAAAAAGAGAAAACGGGGACGGAGGAAATTTCCTCCGCCCTCGTTTTGCATCTGCGCGTCTGCGCGAAGCCGTTTCCCCAACCATTTGGATTTCGCAAAGATTAGCGAAAATGACCTTTTTTAATTGACAGAACTGTCGTCTTTCTTATAAAATATATGAATAAGATGTATTAGTGAAACAAAAGGTTTCCCCGGGAAAGGAGTATGATGTGAAAAGACTGATCCCCCTGCTGCTGTCCCTGATACTGCTGCTGTCCCCCGCCGGAATGACCGACCGGGCCCGCGCGGCTGAAAAGACTGAGATCAAATTCGCCGACGTCGGCTGGGACTCCATCAAGCTGAGCAATGCCCTGGCGGGTCTCGTGGCCGAGGAGGTATTCGGCTACACATGGACGGAGCTCCCCAGCTCCACGCCCATCGCCCACGAGGCCCTGATGAAGGGCGAGGTGGACGTCCACATGGAGGAGTGGACCGACAACATCCCCACCTACCGGAGCGATCTGGAGGCCGGCAGGTTTCAGGAAATGGGCGTGAACTTCAACGACAACTATCAGGGCTTCTACATCCCGCGCTACGTCGCGGACGCGAACCCCGGCTTGAAGTCCGTGTGGGATCTGAAGGACTACGCGCAGCTTTTCCCCGACCCGGAGGATCCCTCTAAGGCCATCATCTACGGCGGCATCTCGGGCTGGGAGATCACGGAGATCATGGGGAAAAAGGTCGAGGTCTACGGCCTGTCCGAGCAGTACAACTATCTGCTTCCAGGCAGCAACGCCGCGCTGGACTCCACCATCACGGCGGCGTGGGACCGGCAGGAACCGATCGTCACCTATTACTGGGAGCCGACGTGGCTCATGGGCAAGTATGACTTCGTTCTGCTGGAGGATGCGCCCTACGACCCCGACACCTATCAGGACGGCGTCGGTGCCTGCCCTGCGGTCACCGTCACCGTGGCGGTCAGCAACGACTTCGCGGCGGCGTACCCGGAATACTGTGCGTTTCTCGCCAAATTTCATACCTCCTCGTCCCTTCTCAGCGAGGCGCTCGCCTATATGCAGGACTCCGGCTGCGACCACGCCGCGGCCGCCAAATGGCTGCTGAAAAATCACCCGGAGCTGATCGGCGAGTGGCTCACCGCGGAACAGGCCGCGGTCCTCACCTGCGCGCTGGACACGGACGCGGACACGGGCAAGGCCGGGGCCGACTGGCTGTTCGACTTCCCACTGGTGATGAAGCCGGACACCGCCGCCATCGACGGCGCGGTGCGCTCCTTCGCCGTTTCCGCCGGCCCCGCGCTTGGCGCGGTGCAAGGGGCGCTGGGAGGACTGGTCAACGCCTTCCACGCGCTGCTGAGCCATATCCCGTGGTTCGTTCTGGCGGCTGCCGTCCTGCTGCTCGGCTGGCGCACGCGGCGAAGCCTGCGCAGCGGCATCCTCTATGCCGTGCTGCTGTGTTTGGTCGGCGTGGTCGGCCTGTGGTCGGAGATGCGGATCACCCTCGCCATCGTACTGGCCAGCGTTACGCTCGCGCTGGCGCTGGGGCTTCCCATCGGCGTACTGATCTCCGGTTCACAGCGGGCCAATCAGATCATGCGCCCGGTGTTGGACACCATGCAGACCATGCCGGTGTTCGTTTACCTCATTCCCGCGCTGCTGCTGTTCGGCATGGGGAATGCCTCGGCGGTGATCGCGACCGTTATTTACGCCATCGTGCCGGTCATTCGCCTGACCAGTCTCGGCATTCGGCAGGTGGATAAGGAGGTGGTGGAGGCTGCGCGCTCCTTCGGCTCCACCAAATGGCAGATATTGTTCAAGGTGCAGATCCCACAGGCGCTGCCCACCATCATGACGGGCGTAAATCAGACGCTGATGATGGCGATGTCCATGGTGGTCACCTGCTCGATGATCGGCGCGCGCGGTCTGGGCATGGAGGTGCTCAACGCGGTCAACCGCATCGAGATCGGCCGCGGCCTTGTGGCGGGGAGCTGTGTGGTGATCCTTGCCGTGGTGCTCGACCGCCTGACACAGGGCGGGTTCGGCAGAAAGTCCTGAGGAGGTGGACGCGATGAAGCAGGACAACGTTATCATTCAGGTCAAGAACCTCTCCAAGCTCTACGGGCTGAACCAGTCGGAGGCCGTGAAAATGACGGAAGCGGGAGCGGGCAAGGCCGAGGTCCATAAAAAGACCGGCGTCACCGTCGCGCTGTGGGACATCAACCTTGAAATTCCAAAGGGGAAGATATTCGTCATCATCGGCCTGTCCGGTTCGGGAAAATCCACGCTGGTCCGGTGCTTCAACCGATTGAACCGCCCCACCTCCGGCCAGGTGCTCTTTGAGGGGCGGGACCTGATGAAGTTCGGGGCAAAGGAGATTCAGGACTTCCGCCGCACGAAGATCGCGATGGTGTTCCAGTCCTTCGGCCTGATGAGCCATCGGGACGTGCTGGGCAATGTGGCCTATGGCCTTGAGGTGAAGGGCGTTGCGAAGGAGGAACGGGAAAGGAAGGCAATGGAGGTCATCCACATGGTCGGGCTGGACGGCTGGGAGCATCAGTCCTGCGCCAGCCTGTCCGGCGGAATGCGCCAGCGGGTTGGCATCGCCCGCGCGCTGGCCAACGACCCGGAGGTGCTGCTCATGGACGAGCCGTTTTCCGCCCTCGATCCGCTGGTCCGCAGGGATATGCAGTTCGAGCTGCTCCAGATCCAGCGGAAGCTGGGCAAAACGATCATCTTCATCACCCACGACATCGACGAGGCATTCAAGCTGGGCGACACCGTGGCCATCATGCGGGACGGGCGAATCGTTCAGGTGGACACACCGGAGGAGATGAGCTTTCACCCCGCCGACGACTATGTGCGGGCGTTCATCGACACGGCGGATAAATCCAAGGTGCTCTCGGTGGGCAATATCATGATCACGCCTACGGCGCTTGTGCGCACCAACGACAGCGCGGAGCACGCCATCCGCGTGATGAGCCACAGCGCCCTGTCCACGGTCTATGTCGTGGACGACGAGCTGCGGCTGGCCGGTATCCTTTCAATCAGCGACGCCCTGTATGCTTATAAGAACGAGCTGCACATCTCGGGCGTACTGAAAACCGACCTTCCCACCACCACGCCGGATACGCTCATCAGCGAGATCATGCCCCTCGCCGCCGAGACGCCGTACCCGATCGCCGTGCTCGGCGGGGACGGGCAGCTCAGCGGCATCGTCACGAAGGCCAGCGTACTCTCGTCCCTTCTGTAAAGGATGCCCTGCCGTCACAGTTGGAACTGACGGGCGCGGAGTTATAATTTTTTCCGGTCATGGCATACTAAGAGAAAAATCCGAAAGCAAGGGGACTTAGTATGGAGACCAAACGGATCGGCGCGCGGACGCTGCGCTTTGCGCGTCCGCCGCGTGTGGAGAGCTTTGCCAACATCGGCGCGAGGCTGGAGGGGCAGGGTCCGCTCGCGGACTATTTCGACGAGCTGAGCGAGGATTCCTTCTTCGGCGAGAAAACGTGGGAGAAGGGCGAAGCCTGTATGCAAAAGCGAGTGCTCTCCCGCGCACTGGAGAAGGCGACGCGGAAGCCGCAGGATCTTGACATGATCTTTGCCGGCGACCTTTTGAACCAGTGCATCGGCACGTCCTTCGGCCTGCGGGAGTTCGGCGTGCCGCTGTGCGGCGTATACGGCGCGTGCTCGACGATGGGCGAGAGCCTTATCTTAGCGGCCATGAGCATCGACGGCGGCTTTGCCCGCCGCGCCGCGGCGGTGACCTCCTCGCACTTCTGCACCGCCGAGCGGCAGTACCGGATGCCTGTGCCCTACGGCTCGCAGCGCACGCCGACCGCCCAATGGACGGCGACGGCGGCGGGCTGCTGCATCCTGTCGGATGAGGGAAAGGGCCCCGCCGTCACGCACGCGGCGATCGGGGAGATCGTGGACCGCGGCATCACCGACGCGAACAACATGGGCGCGGCGATGGCGCCCGCGGCGTATTCGACGATCCGCTCGCTCTTTTCCGACACGCAGACCTCACCGGAGGACTACGACCTCATCGTGACCGGCGATCTCGGCAGGCTCGGGCATAGCGTGGTTGCGGACTTCTTCGCACGCGACGGCGTGGACATGACGAAGAATTATAAGGACTGCGGGCTGCTGCTCTACGACCTTGAGCGGCAGGATATGCACATGGGAGGAAGCGGCTGCGGCTGCTCCGCCGCCGTGCTCAACGGCTATCTTCTGCGCGGAATGTGCGAGAAAAGGTGGAACCGCATCGTCTTTGCGCCGACCGGCGCGCTGCTCTCGCCGACCTCCACCATGCAGGGCGAGAGCATCCCGGGCATCTGCCACGCGGTCATTCTGGAAAACGTCAAGGAGGACGAATGATGGACTATCTCAACGCCTTTCTCTGCGGCGGGCTTCTCTGCGCCGCGGGACAGCTCCTCATCGACAAGACGCCGCTCACGCCCGCCCGCATCCTGACGGGCTACGTCGTCTCCGGCGTGCTGCTTACGGCCCTCGGCCTTTACGGGCCGGTCGTAGAGTGGGGCGGCGCGGGCGCGACCGTGCCGCTCACGGGCTTCGGCTACGCGCTGGCGAACGGCGTGAAGAAGGCCGTCGCGGAGCAGGGCTGGCTGGGCGTCATGACCGGCGGGCTGTCCGCAACCGCGGGCGGCATCGCCGCGGCGGTGTGCTTCGCGGTCGTGATGGCGCTCATTTTCCGCCCCGGGGACAAACGGTAAAAAGATAAGCTCCAAGCGGCTGCGCTTGGAGCTTATCTCTTTTCAGCTGTGAATATGCTTTCCCGCGCTTAGGGGCTTACTTCTTGCGGGAGAGGGGCGCGACGTGGCGCTCCTGCGCGTCGGGATGGACGATCGGCTCAAGCTCGCGCTGGTTGAGCGGATGGCGCAGGTTGCGCAGCTTGATGAACTTCTCCGCCACCTGCGGGAAGAGTGCGAGGGAGAGCACGTCCTCCTCGCTGCGGGCGAGATCCTTGTACTGCTCGCGGTACTTCGGCAGCTCCGGCTCGATGAGGTCGGCGGGGCGGCAGGTGATGACGTCCTCGGGCTTGATGCCGGCCTTGGCGCGGACCTCCTCGTTGACCTTGCCGGGCAGCTTGCCGTATTCGCCGCGCAGCATGGCGCGGGACTCCTTCGGGAAGTTCTTGTAGCGCTCGCCGAAGATGATGTTCATCACGGCCTGCGTGCCGACGATCTGGCTCGACGGCGTGACCAGCGGGGGATAGCCGAAGTCCTCGCGCACGCGGGGAATCTCCGCGAGCACGTCGTAATACTTGTCCTCCTTGCCCGCCTGCTTGAGCTGGGAGATGAGGTTGGAGAGCATACCGCCGGGAACCTGATAGAGCAGGGTGTTGGTGTCCACGTTCAGCACCTTGGGGTCGAGCGCGCCGGTGGACTTGAGACGCTCGGCGACCTTGCGGAAGTGGACGGCGGCGTCGCTCATCTTGCCGAGGTCGAGCCCCGTGTCGCGCACAGTGCCCTTGAGCGTGGCGACGAGGGACTCCGTCGCGGGCTGGGAGGTGCCGTTGGCGAGCGGGGAGAGCGCGGTGTCCACAATGTCCACACCGGCCATCGCCGCCATGAGATAGACCATGTCGCCGGTGCCGCTGGTATTGTGGGTGTGCAGGTGGATGGGGATGCTGACGGTCTCCTTCAACCGCTTGACGAGGGAGTAGGCGTCCATCGGCAGCAGGAGATTTGCCATGTCCTTGATGCACAGCGCGTCCGCGCCCATCTGCTCAAGCTCGCGGCCGAGCTTGACGAAGTAATCCTCGCTGTGGATGGGGGAGATGGTATAGGAAAGCGTGGCCTCGACCTGACCGCCGTACTTCTTCGTGGACTTGATGGCCTGCTCAAGGTTGCGCACATCATTGAGCGCGTCGAAGATGCGGATGATGTCGATGCCGTTTTCAATGCTCTTGGCGCAGAACTCGTCCACCACATCGTCGGCATAGTGCTTGTAGCCGAGGATGTTCTGGCCGCGGAAGAGCATCTGGAGCTTCGTGTGCGGCAGATGCGCGCGCAGCACGCGCAGACGCTCCCACGGGTCCTCGTTCAGAAAGCGCAGGCAGGAGTCGAAGGTCGCGCCGCCCCAGCACTCGAGGGAATAATAGCCGATGGAGTCGAGCACCTCGCAGGCGGGGAGCATATCCTCCAGCGTCATGCGCGTGGCCGCCTGAGACTGGTGCGCGTCGCGCAGGATGGTGTCGGTGATCAAAAGAGGCTTATTTGATAAAAATTCCATAAGAACGGGACGTCCTTTCCTAAAATTATCCTTAGTTTAGCACACTGCCGCAGATTTAGCAAGAGCATATTTGACACATATCCTTCATTTTTCAATAAGAAATGACGGAGAAGCTGCAAAACGGCGGCGCAGGAAAAGAGCGTGACTCCTTGGCTTTGTAACTTGCATTTCCAATGCGTCTTTCATGCTGCTCTCTGGCCATGATGCCGAAGACCTGACAACAGCGGACTGTGTGACCGAAACGCCGCGCTGCGATATCCTGACAGACCGTGACAATGATCGTACTCTGCTCTTCGTGCATGGTGGGGGCGAAAGTCACGGAAACGAGGATTATCGGCTTATCGGGAAATTGCCGTTCACCGGTCTTGACTGCATCATCGCGATGGGCCGAGGTCGCAGCGGCACATGATTTCTCGCTGACTGAGGAGCTCGGTAGCCGTCACGCTGGATGTCTACGGTCATGTGAGCGAGAAGATGCGGAAGGCGAGCACTGACCGGATGCAGGCGTATATCCGCGAAATTTCGGCTTGAAAAAATAAGGCTAAAAAAGCATAACCGTCAAAGCTAAGGGCGTATGAAGCCAAAGGCGGGCTGATAAGCAATGTCAGATAACTAAGATAAAGCACGCAAGGGTAGAGTGATATCCACCCTTGTGTGCTATTTCAAGTATGTGTTTTTTTACTGGCTGACATGACGGGCGCGCCGGATCTTTTGCCGGCCACTCCGGACCAGGCGCTGTCCGCACCGGTCACAGTAGGATATGATTCCCGTTCCAACGTTGTGCCGCATCTGGGGCAAACATAGCAGACTGCCCCGTCCGGGAAAAGCGCGGCTTCTTTTATAAGATGTTTTATACGGTACCTTGCAAAGTGTGTGAGAAGACGCCAAAGAATGGCCGAAGAAGAGGGGTCCGCCATAGATGCGCTTTGTATATGGCACCGCATTTCTCTCACCCCCTCTCTGTTACGGCAGGTCTTTCGGGAGCAAGTTGCCATATTCACAACAGGAGAGCTCCTCAGCGATCTGCTCCTGAGATACCTTCGCATTTACGTGAGCC
>CAVKBJ010000098.1:0-6785 GCA_963654505.1 Lachnospiraceae bacterium | reverse complement strand
GTTTGCCGTGAGCGAGAGCGAAGCGGGAAACGGACGGGCCGACGGTGGGAAGATCTGCGCCGAAGCGCGGGGAGGTGAGCGGGCTTGAGCTGCCCGGAGTGCGGGAGGACGCTCTACCTGAGCTATAGGGCGAAACGAGGATATTTCAGACGCTGCGTATGCGGCTATGAGGGAGAAAACGAGGACGATGATGAGAAAGGAGCGGAGGATATGAGCGGAAAGCGACAGCCGACGGCATTGGTGGAAGCCAACGGCCGGAAGCATTTGACAAAAGCCGAGGCCGACAGCAGACGTGACCGGGAGATCGTCGTCCCTCCGGTCGATGCGGTCGCTCCCCCGAGGTGGCTGCCGAAGGCCCTGCATAAAGAGTACCGCGAGATCGGCGAGCTGCTTAACAGCGCGGGCCTTTATGCCGAGCTCGACCGCGACGTCCTTGGGCAGTATTTCCTCTGCCGCGAGCGCTGGGCAAAGGCCGACAAGAAGGCTGCAGCAGCGATCCGAAAGAGCGACGAAAAGCTCGCCCGCGAATGGACGAGCGTCCAGGCCAGCTATTTTAAGCAGGCCCGGCAGTGCGCCGAAGCGATGGGCCTGAGCGTGACCTCGCGCTGCCGGATCGTGGTTCCGACCGCTGTGGTCAACGCAGCATCCGCTTCCGGGGTTATCCCTGTAAGCGACGGGGCGGACGAGTTCACCGAGCGGCTGCGGCAGAGGCAGGCGGACGCGATGGCGCGGAGCGTATAGCATGGCGGAACGGTACGACCGCGAGGCGGGGCAGTTCGTGTGCGACTTTGTCGAGCGGCTGCCGACGACGGACACGGGGCAGCTCTTCCGCCTCTACGACTGGCAGCGCAGCGCCATCATGGAGTTCTACGGCACTCTCAGCGACGGCGGCGTGTCCGAATCGGGCACGGAGGGAGAATGTCTGCGGCGCTACCGCTACCTCTACCTCGAAATTCCCAAGAAGAACGGCAAGAGCGAGCTGGCCGCGGCGCTCGCGCTCTATCACCTCTTCGCCGACGGCGAGATGAACGCGGAGGTCTACCTCTGCGCCGTTGACCGGAACAACGCCTCCATCGTCTACCGCGCGGCGGTATTCATGGCGACGAGCGCGCCGTGGACGGCGAAGATGATCGCCCGCGGCGAGCTGAACATCGTGGAGAGCCGCAAGATCATCGAATACCGGCGGCGCGTGAAGACCGGCAACGGCGGTTATAAGTGGATCACGCTCGGGATCTTGCAGGTGCTCTCCGCCGACACGGCGGGCAAGCACGGACCGAAGCCGAGCTGCGTGATCTTCGACGAGCTGCACGCGCAGCCGAACCGCCGACTGTGGGATCTGATGACCGGCGCGGCGGGCGCGTCACGCCGCCAGCCGGCGTGGATCGTGCTGACGACCGCCGGCGACGATCCCGACCGCAGCTCCATCGGCTGGGAGGTCCACGAAAAGGCGGTGGCCATCCGCGACGCGCGGCAGCTGCGGCGCATCCTCACCGAGGGCGGCGACGTCCGCTCTGTCCTCTCCCTCCGGCATGTCGGGGACGAGGACAGGGCGGAGGCGGAGCGGGAGCTTCTGAGCCGCGACGAGAGCGACTGGCTCCCCATCCTCTACGGCCTGACGGCGGCATTCGGGGACGACCCGGAGGACATAGAGGCGCTGGACGTGTGGGACGAGGGACTGTGGAGGCTCTGCAATCCCTCGCTCGGAAAGCATCTGAGCCTGCGCAACATCCGCCTGGAGGCGGCGAGCGCGAAGAAGAACGAGGCTGAGGAGCGCGTGTTCCGCTGGCTGCGGCTCAACCAGTGGATCACGACCAAGTCGGTCGGCTGGATCTCGCTGAACCTTTACGACAAGACGCAGTGGGGGCCGAGCAGGCGCGACGAGCGCGCGGCATGGCTGCGGCGGCTCGACGGCAAGCTCTGCTACGGCGGGGTCGACCTTTCGACGAGCCGGGACCTGACGGCCTTCGTGCTCCTCTTCCCTCCCCAGCCGGGGCTGGAGGCGGCGGTGCTCCTCCCCTACGGCATCTGGCGGCCCGAGGCGACCGCGGACGAGGCGGAAAAACGCGACCACGTCCCCTATCGGGACTGGGCGCGGGCGGGCTTTCTCGACCTGTGCCCCGGCGAGGTCATCGACTACGGCGCGGTGGAAGATCGCATCCGCGAGGCGCGCGAGCGCTTCGACGTGCGCATGGTGGGCTTCGACCCCTACCTCAGCCGCACGATCACGCAGCGGCTCGCGCCCCTCGTGCCGATCATCGAGGTGCCGCAGGATCTTCGCAACATGAGCCCCGCGATGAAGGAGGTGGACGACATGATGCAGCGCCACACGCTGCTCCACGCCCACAACACCTGCTTTCGCTGGTGCTTCGGCAACGTCCGCTGCCACACGGACGGGAACGGCAACGTCAAGCCGCTCAAGAATAAATCGACGGGGCGCATCGACCCGGCGGTGGCGAGCATCATCGCAATGGCCGTGTGGATGATCGCAAGAGATCAGAAGCCGGATCTCGGTGAGGCGGTGGCGCGGCCGGACTTTACGCTGTGAGGGGGGGAGAATTGTGGAAAAGCTGCGGGACGCCGTGCTGCTGCTCGGCGCGCTGCTCATCACAGTGGGCGCGGGAATGATCTACCTCCCCGCCGGACTGATCGTGGGCGGCATTCTTCTGATCGCTCTGGCCGTTATCGACGGCTTTGACGATAGCACAGGAAACGAAGGGAGTGACGATAAGGCATGAGCATCATCAAAGGGCTGCGCGCGGCGAGGGCGCGCTCGCCCACCGTGAGCAAGGCGGTGACGGTATCGGGTCTGACCGCCGCGGGCGGCCTTGCCGCCGGCGAGGACGCGCAGAGCGCGGCGCGCAAGCTCAGCGCGGTGGACCGCTGCATCGAGATCCTCAGCGACAGCATCGCGAAGCTGCCGAGCTTTGTGATCGACGCCAACACCCGCGAGCGGGTGCCGCACGAGCTGCTGCGGCTGCTGAACCTGCGGCCGAACGAGGCCATGACGCCGTTCGTGCGCAAGAAGGTGCTGGAGACGAGCAGGCTGGAGGGCGGCAACGGCTACGACTGGATCGTGCGCGACGCGCGCACGGGGAGACCCGCGGAGTTGATCCCGGTGCCCTGGCCGCTCGTGCAGCCCTGGCACGACCGGGCGGGGCGCGTGTGGTACGACGTGACGCACCCGCTCACCGGCGAGGTCATGCGCCTGCCGAACGAGGACGTGTGCCACTACAAGAACGCCACGCACGACGGCCTTGTCGGCCTCGGCACGGTCAAGCGCGCGGGCGAGGTGATCGCCGCGGCGCGGGCCGCGCAGGAATACGAGCTGAGCTATTACGCCAACGGCGGGCAGCCGGGCGGCGTGCTGGAAACGGACACCGACCTCGGCGGCTACGTGCTCGACGCGGACGGAAAGCCGCTCAAAGCCTCGGACGGCTCGCTCGTGACGAAAAAGGACCGCCTGCGGAGCGAGTGGGAGCGCGTCCACATGGGGCCGAGCCGTGCGCACCGGACGGCGATCCTCGATCTCGGGCTTAAATACACGAGCATCGCGGGAACGAACCGCGACGCGCAGTTTGTGGAAAACAAGCAGCTTTCCGTCACCGACATCGCGCGCTACTTCGGCGTGCCGCTCTACAAGCTCAACGAGGGCAAGCAGGCCTACGGCTCGAACGAGCAGAACGCCATCGAGTACGTCGTCGGCACGCTGCACCCCATCGTCACGCAGTACGAGGAGGAGCAGAGCTACAAGCTGCTGACCGACAGCGAACTTGCCGCGGGGCTGGAGCTGCGCATCAACATGATGGCCGAGCTCAAGGGCGACACGGCGAGCCGCGCGAACTGGTACCGCACGATGAGCGAGCTGAGCGTATTCAGCCCCGACGACATCGCGGCGCTGGAGGATATGCCGAACGTGCCGGGCGGCGACCGCAGGCGGGCGAGTCTGAACTACGTGCCGCTCGACCTGTGGCCCGAACTGAGCGCGCGGAGAAACGGCGGGAACGCCGCCGGAGAGGAGTAAAACCACATGGAAATGATCTACAAGGCCGCGCGGCTAACCAAAGCGGCGGCGGGCGAACGGGAGCTCGCGCTCATCAACGCGCAGGCGCTGCGACCCCTAAAGGCCGAAGAAGTGTTCTGTTTCCGCCTTGCCGCCTGCGACGATCAGATCGACCGCGACCGCGAGCGCTTCACCGGGGAAACGCTCGCGGAGCTTGCGAAGCTCTACGTCGGCAAGCCCGTGCTGCGCGACCACTGCTGGAGCGCGGGGACGCAGACCGCGCGCGTTTACGACGCGGAGGTGGTGAGCGAGGGCGGGGTCAGGCGGCTGGTGCTCAGCTGCTACATGGTGCGCACGGCGGGCACCGCGGACACCGTCGCCGCCATTGAGGGCGGCATCCTCAGAGAGTGCAGCGTGGGCTGCGCGGTGAGGCACGTCGTCTGCTCGATCTGCGGCGCGGATCAGCGCGAGACGCTCTGCCGGCACTATCCGGGGCGCGAGTACGACGGACAGCTCTGCCACTTCGAGCTGACCGGCGCGGCGGACGCCTACGAGGTGAGCCTCGTGGCCGTGCCCGCGCAGCCGGAGGCCGGCATCGTGAAGGCCAAGCGCTACGGAGGCGCGGAGAAACAGGAGACCCCCGCGCCGGAGGGCGCGGACAACTATGAGCGCTGGGCGGACGAAGCCGCCCTGGAGCTTGAAAAAATGCGATTTTAAGGAGGAACAAGATGCGTAGAAAGTACAGCGACCTGCTGGCCAAGCGCGCCGGCATCCTCGCGGAGGCCGAGAGCCTGCTCAAGGAGGGCAAACGCGAGGAGTACACGAGCAAGATGGCCGAGATCGGAAACCTCAACACCGAGCTCGGCGAGGTCAAGGCCCTCATCGACGAGCAGGACAGGAAGTTCATGGAAAGGCTGGACACGCCCGCCGAGGCGCGCGACAAGGCGCTTGAGCGCGCGGAGACGCTGCGCAAGGGCGGCGAGGTGAAGTTCAGCGCCGCGGAGGTCCGAAAGGCCATCACGCTCGCGACCACCACGCTCGCCGAGCCGACCGGCGTGGGCGCGAACATCCGCGGCGGAGACAGCGCCGTCAGCTCCATCATCGACCAGGTGAGCGTGGTGAACCTCGCGGGCATGGGCGAGTATCAGGAGCCCTACGTGCTCACGGAGACCGACGCGAAGGTCGGCACCGTGGCGAGCACCGCGGGCAAGGCCCGCACGGCGAGCACCGACCCGACCTTCGGCGTGGCGGTGATCAAACCCTACGACATGAGCGTGACGAGCTTCGTTGACCGCAACATCGGCAACCTCACGCCTGCGGACTACTACGCGAAGATCTACGGCATGGCGATGCGCGCGATGCGCCGCAAGGTGAGCGAGCTGATCGTCAACGGCGACGGCGAGACGAGCCACGTGTTCTACGGCATGAAGAACGCGAAGAACAAGGCGGGCACCGCCATCTATTCGAGCGTGAACGTGAGCACGGTGGACGTGGATCTGCTCGACACGCTCTACTTCGCCTACGGCGCGGACACGGAGCTCGGCGGCAGCGCGCGGCTGCTGCTGACCAAGACCGACCTCAAGGCCATCGGCGCGCTGAGGGGCACGAACGAAAAGCGCCGCCTGTTCACCATCGAGCCGGACATGGCGAACCCGAACGTCGGCGTGATCCGCGACGGCGGCGTGGTGATCCCCTACACGCTCTGCCCCGACCTGACGAGCCTGAGCGGCGCGGCCGCGAGCGCGACGGCGGACATCCAGACCATGATCTACACGAACCCGCTCAACTTTGAACTGGGCCTTTTCTCCGACTTCACGGTGCGCGTGGACGAGAGCTACAAGGCGCAGGAGCGTCTTTTGACGATCCTCGGCGACGTGATGGTCGGCGGAAACCTTGTGGTGGACAAGGGCGCCGTCATCGCGACGCTCGCCAAGACCGGCTCGTAAGCGATGCTGGACGGGTATCTCGCGGATATCGCGCTCTACTGCAAGGTAGAGGAGGACGACGCGGCGCTGCCCGGTTTCGTGGACGCTGCGGCGGCGTATCTCGCGGACGCGGGCGTGAGCGTGCCCGAAACGGGCACGGGGCGCTTCGCGCTGTATCTCCAGTGCGTGAAGTACTTCACGCTCGACCTCTACGACAAGCGCGAGACGACGGCTGTCGGCACGCTCGTCGCCGACAACCCCGCCTACCGGCGCATCATCAACCAGCTCAAGCAGACCGAGCCCGTGCCCGAATCGGACACGGGCGAGGCGGAATAGGAGGCGGGGATGGTCGCTGTGGGAGCGATGCGGGAGCGGCTGCGCGTGCTCTCGCTCGCCTACGACGAGGATACGCGCGCCTATACATGGGAGATGTCGCGGACGGTGTGGACGCGCTTTGAGCCGGACGAGCGGATCAACCTCTTTTCCTCCGTCGGCATCGGGGTGCGCGGCGCGCTCTTTACCGTACGGCACGACGCGGCGCTCACGCTGCACAACGCTTACGAGTGGAACGGGAGGCACTGCTTTCTGACCGCCGTTCTTCCGGACGAGCCGGCGCGGGGCTTCGACACGGTGCGGGCCGCGCTGTGCGAGAGCGTGACGCTGATGGCAAAGCCGCAGAGCCGCACCGGGCGCGACGAGCGCAACCGGCCCGTGGCCGTGGAGGTGCCGGGCTTCACCTTCCCGGGCGTTTTGACGGAGAAGTATTTCCGGAACGAGGCGGAGGATGTGTACCGTGCAGAGCTGCAGCAGCGCATACTGGTCACGCCGAAGATCATCGTGCTGCGCGCCGGCGACCTCGT
>CAVKBJ010000097.1:0-6511 GCA_963654505.1 Lachnospiraceae bacterium | reverse complement strand
GCATGAAGGTCGGTGAGGAGAAGGACATCGACATCACCTTCCCCGAGAATTACACCAAGGAGCTTGCCGGCAAGCAGGTCGTGTTCCACGTCAAGGTCAACGAGGTCAAGGAAAAGCAGATGCCCGCCCTTGACGACGAGTTCGCCAAGGACGTGTCCGAGTTCGAGACGCTCAAGGAGCTCAAGGACGATACCAGGGCCAAGATCACGGCCGAGCGCGAGGCGGGCGTCAAGGTCGCCTTTGAGAACGCGTTGCTGGAGAAGGTCGCCGCCGACATCAAGGCCGACATTCCCGACGTGATGATCGAGGATCAGTGCAGGCGTTTCCTTGACGAGTTCAAGCAGCGCCTTCAGGCGCAGGGCATCCCCTACGATCAGTACTGCAAGATGACCAATATGGACGAGGCGAAGTTCATGGAGGACGGCCGCGAGCCCGCCACCCGTCAGGTGAAGATGGATCTTGCCATCGCCGCCATCATCAAGGCGGAGAACCTCGACGTCACCGAGGACGAGATCGAGGAGAAGTATAAGTCCATGGCCGAGCAGTACGGTATGGACGTTGAGATGCTCAAGAAGTACCTCGACGCGCCCACCATCCGCAATCAGCTTCTGAACGAGAAGGCCGTCGCGGTCGTCGTGGACAGTGCCAAGGCCGAAAAGCCCGCCAAGGCGGAGAAAGCCGCCGAGGGCGAAGAGGAAAAGAAGCCCGCCAAAAAGACGGCGAAGAAGGCCGCCGAGGGCGAAGAGGAGAAGAAGCCCGTCAAAAAGACGGCGAAGAAGGCCGCTGAGGACGGAGAGGAGAAGCCCGACAAAAAGGCCGCGAAGAAGGCTGAATAAGCCCGTCGGCGGGTACAATTCAACAGGCAGAATATAGAGACAGCCGTTCAACCACAAATGGAGAGCATTTGTGGTTGAATGTATACATACCAAAAATTTGAACAGGGTATGAACGCTTTTGCACAAGCAGTTTTAAGGAGGTATTCCCATGAGCTTAGTCCCCTACGTTGTCGAGCAGACCAGCCGCGGCGAGCGGTCGTATGATATTTTCTCCCGCCTGCTCAACGACCGCATCGTTTTTCTCGGCGAGGAGGTCAACGACACCACCGCGAGCCTTGTTGTCGCGCAGCTTCTCTATCTGGAGGCGCAGGATCCCGACAAGGACATCCAGCTTTATATCAACTCTCCCGGCGGCAGCGTGACCGCGGGAATGGCGATCTACGACACCATGCAGTACGTCAAGTGCGACGTGTCCACCATCTGCGTCGGCATGGCCGCGAGCATGGGCGCGTTCCTGCTCTCCTCCGGCGCGAAGGGCAAGCGCATCGCGCTGCCCAACGCCGAGGTGATGATCCATCAGCCCTCTGCCGGTACGCAGGGCAAGGTGACGGATATGGAGATCGACGTGGAGCATTTCCTCAAGATCAAGCAGCGCATCAATAAGATCCTTGCCGAAAACACCGGTAAGACGCCCGAGCAGATCAAATCGGACTCCGAACGCGACAACTGGATGGCGGCGGAGGAGGCCCGCGAGTACGGGCTGATCGACAAGGTGATTTATAAGCGGTAATCAATACCTGTAAAGGGAAAGGTCATTACACAAATGAGTGAAGAAAAGAACAAGAAGGCACAGCTCCGCTGCTCGTTCTGCGGCAGGCCGGAGAAGGAAACGCACCGCATGGTGCAGGGTCCCGGCGGCGTCCGCATCTGCGACGAGTGCGTGCGGCTGTGCATGGAGATCGTGGAGGACGGCTATCAGGCCGAGCAGCAGGAATTCGATTCGTCCGCTGATATTCCCACGCCGCACGAGATCCGCGCCGTGCTCGACGAGTACGTGGTCGGGCAGGACGAGGCCAAGGTCGCGCTGAGCGTGGCGGTCTACAACCACTATAAGCGAATCTTTTTCGGCGGCGGCGACGAGGTGGAGCTGCAAAAGAGCAACATTTTGCTCCTCGGGCCCACCGGCAGCGGCAAGACGCTTTTCGCGCAGACGCTCGCCCGCATCCTGAGGGTGCCGTTCGCCATCGCGGACGCCACCACGCTCACCGAGGCGGGCTACGTCGGCGACGACGTGGAGAATATCCTGCTCCGCCTTTTGCAGGCGGCGGACTATGACGTGGAGCTGGCCGAGCGCGGCATCATCTATGTCGATGAGATCGACAAGATCGCCCGCAAGAGTGAGAACACCTCCATCACGCGCGACGTGTCCGGCGAGGGCGTGCAGCAGGCGCTGCTGAAGATCGTCGAGGGCACGGTGGCGCACGTCCCGCCGCAGGGCGGGCGCAAGCATCCGCATCAGGAGTTTATTCAGATCGACACGCGCAACATCCTCTTTATCTGCGGCGGCGCGTTCGAGGGACTGGACAAGATCATCGAGCACCGCCTTGACCGCAGGAGCATCGGCTTCGACGCGGTCATCGAGGGCAGGAGGGAGAAGGACAATTCTAGGATCCTGCGCGAGGTGCAGCCGCACGATATTCTGAAGTTCGGCATCATTCCCGAGCTGGTGGGCCGCCTGCCGGTCATTGCCGCGCTCGACGAGCTGCGGCGCGACGATCTGGTGCGCATCCTGACCGAGCCGAAGAACGCGCTTGCCAAGCAGTACCAAAAGCTCCTGAGCTACGACGGCGCGGAGCTGGTGTTCGAGCGCGGCGCGCTCGAGGAGATCGCCGACAAGGCCATCGAGCGCAAGATCGGCGCGCGCGGCCTGCGCGCGGTGATGGAGGGGCTGCTCACAAAGGTGATGTACGACATTCCGTCCGACCGCACGATCGACCGCGTGACCATTACCCGCGACTGCGTGGACGGGAAGGAGCCGCCGCAGATCAGCCACAGAACGAAAGAATTGCGGGAGGGGGAGCCGGCGGAGCTGCCGCCGGTCAAGCCGGCCTCCTGACAACGGGAGAACCCTTATGGAAACCATGACCAAAAACATTCCGGCGCTCGCGCTGCGCGGGCTGACCGTCTTTCCCCGCATGACCGCGAGCTTCGACGTGGAGCGGGAGATCTCCGTGCGCGCGCTCGAACGCGCGATGGAGACGGGACAGGAGATCTTTCTCGTCACCCAGCGCGAGCTGGGCACCGAGCTGCCGGAGGAAAAGGACCTATACGAGATTGGAACGGTCGCGCGCGTGCTTCAGATCCTGCGCGCGTCAAGCTCCATGATGCGCGTCGTGATGGAGGGGGGCAGCCGTGCGCGGCTGCGCCGGCTGTGGCAGCGCGAGCCGTTTTTGCAGGCGCAGGTCGAGCTGATCGGCGAGGAGAAGTCGCCGCGGCACGGCACGCGCACCGAGGCGATGCTCCGCCAGACCTACGCGCTCTTCGGCGAATACAGCGAGCTGCTGCCCAAGCAGCCGGAGAGCATTTTCACGACTGTGATGGACGCGGCCGACCCGGGTTTTCTTGCCGATTTCATCGCGCAGAACAGCAATCTGCGCTATCAGGACAAGCAGTCCGTGCTCGACGAGCTGCGCCCGCTGATGCGTCTGCGCCGCGTGAACGAGATCCTCAAGCGCGAGATCAGCGTGATCTCGATGGAGCAGGACATCGAGAGCAAGGTGCGCGAGCGCGTCGGACAGATCCAGAAGGACATGATCCTGCGCGAGCAGGTCAAGGTATTGCAGAACGAGTTGGGCGAGGGCGACAGCGACGCGGAGTTTGACGAGTACCGCGAGAGGATCGTTTCCTGCCGCCTGCCGGAGGAAACGGAGAAGAAGCTCCTCAAGGACGTGGACCGTCTCTCCCGCCAGCCGTTCGGCAGCGCCGAGGCGAGCGTGCTGCGCAACTATCTCGACACTGTGCTCGATATGCCGTGGGGCGTGGAGACGAAGGAGCGCGCGAGCGTGGAGGCGGCGCGCCGCCGGTTAGACCGCGACCACTACGGGTTGGAGAAGGTGAAAGAGCGCATTCTGGAGTTTATCGCGGTGCGCAAGCTCAACCCCGACGCGAAGGGGCAGATCATCTGCCTTGTCGGCCCGCCGGGCGTGGGCAAGACCTCTATCGCGCTGAGCATTGCCAGGGCGATGAACCGCAGGGTAGCGCGGCTGTCGCTCGGCGGCGTGCGCGACGAGGCGGACATCCGCGGTCACCGCAAGACCTACATCGGCGCGATGCCCGGGCGCATCGTAGAGGCCATTTCCCGCAGCGGCTCGATGAACCCGCTGCTCGTGCTCGACGAGGTGGACAAGCTCGCCAGCGACCAGCGCGGCGATCCCGCGTCGGCGCTGCTCGAGGTGCTCGACAGCGAGCAGAACTACGCCTTCCGCGACCACTATTTGGAGATCCCGCTCGATCTCAGCCGCGTGATGTTCCTCATGACCGCGAACACGACCGAGACCATTCCCCGCCCGCTGCTCGACCGCATGGAGGTCATCGAGCTGCCGAGCTACACGGACGAGGAGAAGGTACATATCGCCGCCAGCTATCTGCTGCTGCGGCAGAAAAAGGAGAACGGCATCACGTCCGCCGCGCTGCGCGTGGACGAGGAGGCGCTGCGGACGATCATCGTGCGCTACACGCGCGAGAGCGGCGTCCGCAGTTTGGAGCGCGAGCTGGGCAAGCTCTGCCGCAAGGCGGCGATGGCTTTTGCGACAAGCGATGTGAAGCGTATCAGCATTACAGCAGAGAATGTGGAAGGCTATCTCGGCACGCCGCGCTGCACACGCGACGAGACGGCAAAGACCGACCTTGTCGGTGTGGTCAACGGCCTTGCGTGGACGCAGGTCGGCGGTGAGATTCTGTCGGTCGAGGCTGGCGTGATGGACGGCACGGGCAAGCTCGAGCTGACCGGAAACCTCGGCGAGGTCATGCAGGAGAGCTGCAAGGCCGCCATGTCCTGCCTGCGCCAGCGCGCGGCGGAGCTGGGCCTTCCGGCGGATTTTTACAGGACGAAGGACGTCCACATCCACTTCCCCGAGGGGGCTGTCCCGAAGGACGGGCCGAGCGCGGGCATCGCCGTCACGACGGCGCTGCTCTCGGCGCTGACGGGCCGCCCCGTGCGCCACGACGTCGCCATGACCGGCGAGGTCACGCTGCGCGGGCGTGTCATGCCCATCGGCGGACTGCGGGAAAAGACCATGGGCGCGCTGCGCGCGGGCGTCCGCACGGTCATTCTGCCGAGGGAGAATGAAAAGGACCTCGACGAGATCGACCCGAACGTGCGCGCGAAGCTGCGCTTCGTGCCGGTGGAGACGGTGGACGCCGTGTTTGCCGAGGCGCTTGTCTATCCCGAACCGGCGCAATCGACGGCGCGCATTGCCGCGCCGCTCGCGAGCGCGGCGGAGAGCGGCGTGCAGCCCGCGCTGCGCGTCTGAAAATCAACAGCAAGCGGAGAAAACCTTTTATGGCGATCAACTTCAACAAGGCGGAATTTATCCTCAGCGCGACCGTGCCCGCGCAGTTCGTCCGCGACGGGCTGCCGCAGGTCGCGTTCGCGGGGCGCTCGAATGTCGGCAAGTCGAGCGTCATCAACCGCGTGGTGAACCGCAGGAACTTCGCCCGCGTGGGCGCAAGCCCCGGCAAGACGACGCAGATCAATTATTTTAAGATCGACGGCAGGCTCTATCTCGTCGATCTGCCCGGCTACGGCTACGCAAAGGTCTCCAAGGCCGAGCGCGACCGATGGGGCAGGCTGATGGAGCGTTATTTTCAGGACGCGGGGCTTATCGACCTCGGCGTGCTGATCGTCGATGCGCGCCACAAGCCGACGGCGGACGACGCGACGATGCGCGAGTGGTTCCGGCAGAGCGGCTGCCCGATGGTGGTCGTGGCGAACAAGATAGACAAGCTCAAAAAGAGCGAGATCGAGCCGAACCTCGCGCTCATCCGCGAGACGCTCGACCTCGGCGGGGAGGACGCGCTCGTGCCGTTTTCCGCCGAGAAGGGCGAGGGGAAGGACGCGCTCATCACCGCCCTTGCGGGGCATCTCAGGCGATAAGAGGAAAGAAGGCGACTGCGCACCGGACAGCCGGAGCAGCGCCTTCTTTACATTTTCTTAACCGCTTGCCGCCAAACCTTAACTTTCCCTTTGCCCGCAAGAAAACTATACTATAATTGAAAGCTGCGCCCGCGGCTTTCACAGACAATTCTCCGGCAGAAAGAGGTCCCGATCATGAATACATATCGTGCAGGCATTGATATTGGCTCCACGACCGTCAAACTCGTCCTTTTGAACGAGAAGGGAAAACTGATCTTCGGCGAGTACCGGCGGCACTGCGCCCACACGCAGGAGGCGCTTTCCGCGCTTTTACGCGAGGCGCGCGAGCGGGTCGGCGACTGTGCTCTGCGGGCGAAGATCACCGGCTCCGGCGCCATCAACCTCGCCAAAGCGCTGGGCATCTCCTTCGTGCAGGAGGTCGTGGCGGTCGCGGACGCGCTGCGGCGGGAGGCGCCACAGACCGACGTGGCCATCGAGCTTGGCGGCGAGGACGCGAAGATCATCTACTTCGGCGCTTCACTCGAGGAGCGCATGAACGGCGTCTGCGCCGGCGGCACCGGCTCGTTCATCGACCAGATGG
>CAVKBJ010000096.1:0-2560 GCA_963654505.1 Lachnospiraceae bacterium | reverse complement strand
TGGTTCATGGTTGCTCTTCACTTCAATTATACCGCAAAACCGGAGGAAAATCAGCCGCTTTGTGATTCCTGAATCCCTTGATTTTTAAGCGCTTTCAGAGTTTCGCAATCGGCACGCAGTATCTCTCAAGGAGGAAACGACATGAAACGAGCGCTTGCATTGCTGCTTGCCATGATGCTGACCTTAACGCTGCTCGCGGGCTGCGGGGAAAAGGAGAACGGCGCTACGCCGGAGGTTCCGGACGCTTCGACAGAGCAGGAGGGCGAAACGCCCGACGCCGCGCCCGAGCCGGAGAATGAACCGCAAGTTGACCCCTACGAGGCGGTCAAGACCTATTGGAGCGAGGATCAGCTCACGCAGGAGTGGGGGCCGGATCAGGTGGTAGAACATCTTTTCTTCCATCCGGTCATCGCCTATCCGCAGTGGGCGTTCCACGACTGCGGCGCGAGCCAGTCGGAGCGCTACGGCCTCGATGACTGGATGGTGACGGCGGACGAGTACGCGAAGATTTTGCAGTCCGTGTACGATAAGGGCTACATCCTTGTCCGCATTGAGGATGTGTGGAGCGAGATCACGGACGAGAGCGGCGCGCACATGGTGCGCAACACGCTCAAGCTGCCCGAGGGCAAAAAGCCGCTCATCATCAGCTTCGACGACGTGAACTATTACCCCTATATGCTTGAACAGGGCTTTACGAGCAAGCTCGTGGTCGGGGAGGACGGCGAGATCTGGGCCGAATGTACCGACCCCTACACGAAGGAGACCTTCCTGACCAAGGAGGGCGACGCGACGACGATGCTCGACGAGTTCGTTTACGCACACCCAGACTTTTCGCTCAACGGCGCGAAAGCCATCTTCTCGCTGACGGGCTACTACGGTATTCTCGGCTACCGCACGCAGGACGACCGCGACATCGCCAAGGACAGCCCCGAGCGCGCGGCGTTCGACGCCTACCGCGCAAGCGAGATTGAGGCGGTCAAGCCCGTGATCGCGCGGCTCAAGGAGACCGGCTGGACCTTTGGCAGCCACACATGGGGACATATCCGCCTTGCGGACAAGCCGCTTCAGACCATCATCAACGATACCGAGCGCTGGGCCGACGAGGTCGGCAGTCTCGTGGGACCGACGAACGTGCTGTTCTACCCGCACGGCGGGCGGCCGGACGGCGACGACTGGCACAAGACCGGCGAGCGGTTCCAGTATTTGCAAAGCAAGGGCTTCCGCATTTTCGCGAGCGTGGGCACCAGCTCGTTCAGCTATATCAAGCCCGACATTTCCGCGGTCATCTGCGACCGTCTGCATCCGGACGGCACGACATTGCGCCACTCCCGCAACCGCTATCTGCAATTCTATAATGCCGAGGACATCATGGACACCTCTGTCCGTCCCGATCTCGGCGTGGACTGGTAAGGGGGCGCGGGTATGCGTGAGCAGGAGCTGATGCAAAAGGCGGTCGAAATGCTCGAACGCGCCTACGTTCCCTATTCCCGCTTTCCTGTCGGCGCGGCGCTGGAATGTGAGGACGGCACGGTATTCACCGGCTGTAATATTGAAAATTCCAGCTACGGCCTGACCATCTGCGCCGAGCGCACCGCCGCCGTCAAGGCGGTCAGCGAAGGACACCGGAGGTTCCACCGCATCGTCATCGCCGGAAACAGCGAGGATTTCTGCTATCCCTGCGGCGCGTGCCGCCAGTTCCTTTACGAGTTCTCACCGGAGATGGAGGTCATCTGCCTCAACCGCAAGCGCGAGAGCAAAAAAATGCCGCTGCGTGAGCTGATGCCCTGCGGCTTCGACAGCACGTTTCTATAAGAAAAATCTTTTTGAAATACAGGTGAAATGACATGGAAGACTTTACGAAAATCGCGGCGGTCTACGCCGACGCGGAGCGGTACGGTGGAAAGGCCGTGACCGTCGGCGGCTGGGCCAAGACCATCCGCGACCTCAAGACCTTTGGCTTCATCGAGCTCAACGATGGCTCCTGCTTCCGCAATTTGCAGGTCGTGATGGACGCGAACACCCTCGCCAATTATAAGGAGATTGCTGCCCAGAACGTCGGCGCGGCGCTCATCGTCACCGGCGAGATCGTGCTCACGCCCGAGGCCAAGCAGCCGCTGGAGCTCAAGGCCGCCGAGATCGCGGTCGAGGGCGCGTCCACACCCGACTATCCCCTGCAGAAAAAGCGCCACAGCGTCGAATTTCTCCGCACGATCCAGCACCTCCGCCCGCGCACGAACCTTTTCAACGCGACCTTCCGCGTGCGCTCCGCCGCGGCGTTCGCCGTACACGAGTTCTTCCAGAACCGCGGCTTCACCTACGTCAACACCCCCATCATCACCGGATCGGACTGCGAGGGCGCGGGCGAGATGTTCCAGGTCACGACGCTCGACCTTGAAAACGTCCCCAAAACGCCGGACGGCAGAGTGGACTACTCGCAGGACTTCTTCGGCAAGAAAACCAGCCTGACCGTCTCCGGCCAGCTCAACGCCGAAAACTTCGCGATGGCTTTCGGCGACGTGTACACCTTCGGCCCCACCTTCCGCGCGGAGAACTCCAACAC
>CAVKBJ010000095.1:0-6597 GCA_963654505.1 Lachnospiraceae bacterium | reverse complement strand
TCATTGTATAGTGCGGCACTCCGATGATTGTTCGCAGGAACGCGCAGCTCGCGCCGAGGGTAGTGTAAGCGTAAAATATAGAGACGGGTAGACAGATATGAGAAAATAGTGATGGAACGTCTCGGTACGTTCCACCACTATTAACTTTAGGCGGTGAGACTGTATGACGAGCAATGAACTGAAACACCAGGCAAAGATGCAGGAATGGGGACTGGCAATACAGGAGTGCCGGAGCAGTGGTCTGTCGGTGCGTGAGTGGTGCCGCCAGCGAGGCGTAACGCCCACAACATATTACCGGTGGGAGCGAGAAGTTCTGTCCGGTATTCGCAGGAAAGACGGCTCGGGGCGTTCTGGGGGTTGCATTTGTGGAGCTGCCAGCGCCACAACCGTTGCAAAACGTTTTTCTATGACCGAAAAGGAGGGGTGTATAGATGATGCTCTGACAACGCTGCGGCCTTACCGCAGTCCCGCCGCAGCCATAACAGACTCGATGCTGTCCACGGGGCCGTCGCTCCACGGATAGGCCGCGTCCGCGCAGCCTGCGGTCTCCAGCAGACTCTCCGCGTCGTCCTTCAGCAGTTCCTGATACATATTGTCCACGCTGGTCAGCTTCTCGATGAATTCCGCTTTGGTCTCCTCGTCCTTGTCCGCCAACCACCGCTCTGTTGCAGCTTTGATCTCCTCCGCGTCCAGGCCGGTGCCGACGCCCCAGTCCAGCAGCTTCACCGCGCCCTGCACAGCCGTCAGAGAGGAACCCGCAGTTCCTACTAAAACTGTCTGGTCGATCTCGTCGAGGATCGGCAGTTCGATGGTCTGTTCCTCGTCCGGCGTACCTATCTGCGGCTGTTCGACCTCCTTGGCCTGCCCATCCGTACCATCGTTGTCCGATGTCGTTCCCGGATCACCGACCTCCTGCGTCTGCTCACCATTGACCGGGCTGTCCGGCCCAGTCTTAGAGCCGCAGCTGGCGAGCAGCGCCGCACTGAGTACTGTCAGCGTCAGCATCAAAGCAAGTTTCTTTTTCATAACAATAACCTCTTTTCTGTCTTATGCTCTCCGATTCTTGAAACGGTGGGCACTCAATTTATTACATCCTATCATGCGCTCAAAACTGATCGATTTTGGAAGTAGGAGTAATGGTGGCGGTTGAAAGAATATGCGAGAACGAGCAGTCCTGTATTCATACGGGATCGGCTCTTTTTTGTTATGCTTTCGGTCCTCAATTCCCACCACTTTTCCCACCTCAAAAGGGCTTTCCACCACTTTTCCCACCTCAAAAATTGTGTCAATTTTTCAAGCAACCACAATATATTGTGGTATATTTCTCCGAAAATGAAAACCCTCAGTTTTTGGTATTTGAACAAATTGAAAAGAAAAACCCCGGAAAACCGAAGTTTTCCGGGGAAAAACTAACTTTTTTAACGCTTGGAGAACTGCGGTGCGCGGCGGGCGGCCTTGAGGCCGTACTTCTTGCGCTCCTTCATACGAGGATCGCGGGTGAGGAAACCGGCCTTCTTGAGGATGGGGCGGTAATCGGGGCTGACGAGCAGCAGAGCGCGGGCAACGCCGTGACGCAGAGCGCCGGCCTGACCGGACACGCCGCCGCCCTCGACCGTGGCGACGATGTTGACCTTGCCGAGCGTCTCGGTGGCGGCGAGGGGCTGGCGGACGACCATCTTGAGGGTCTCAAGACCGAAATACTCGTCGATGTCGCGGCCGTTGATGGTGATGGAGCCGGTGCCGTTCTCAAAGAGATGCACGCGGGCGACGGAGGACTTTCTGCGGCCGGTGCCGTAGAGGTAAGGCTTCTTAGACTGATACATTCTTTTTATCCTCCTTTACTTGACTTCCCAGACTTCGGGCTTCTGAGCCTGCTGCTCGTGAGCCTCGCCGGCATAGATGTGCAGACGCTTGAGGGAGTCCTTGGTGACGGTGTTGCGGGGCATCATGCCGCGAACCGCGACGCGCATCGCGAGCTCGGGCTTCTCCTGCATGAGAATGCGGTACTTGGTCTCCTTGAGGCCGCCAACCCAGCCGGAGTGCGTGCGGTAATACTTCTGCTCCATCTTGTTGCCGGTGAGAACGGCCTTGGAGGCGTTGATGATGATGACGTTGTCGCCGCAATCGGCGTGCGGGGTGTAGGTGACCTTGAGCTTGCCGCGCAGCAGGTCGGCTGCGGCCACGGCGGTCTTGCCCATGGGCTTGCCGGCAGCGTCGATAACGTACCACTTACGCTCGATGTTGCCCTTGTTCGCCATAAAAGTGGACATGGTGTTTTTCCTCCATTTGAAATCTATCATGTAGGCTTTCGCTTTACATTTTCTCTGTTCCCTGTTAAAATCGGAACAAGCATATTTATAGCACTTTCGCGCTTTTCTGTCAACACCATTTTAATTTAGCACGGACAATGCTCTTAAAAGCTCGCGTTTTCTTTGATTTTCTTCTGATTTCTAAAAAGGCAAATTGAAAATTTACGTTTACACTTGGAGGAATACCCGATCATGCAGGAAATTTTGGGCCTCGTGCGCCGCTGCGTCGAGGATTACGACATGATACAATCGGGCGATACCGTCGCCGTCGGCGTTTCCGGCGGCAAGGATTCGCTGCTCACGCTCACCGCGCTCGCGCGGCTGAGCCGGTTCTATCCCAAGCCGTTCAAGGTCGTCGCCATGACCATCGAGGCCGGTACGCCCGGCATGAGCTTCGACGGCGTGGCGGACTACTGCCGTGAACTGGGGGTGGAGTACATCCGCGCGCAGGTGCCGATCTACGAGGTCGTATTTGTTGAGCGTAGGGAGAAAAATCCCTGCTCGCTGTGCGCGAAGCTGCGCCGCGGCGCGCTCTCGACCGCGATGAACGAACACGGCATCAAAAAGATCGCGCTCGGCCATCACTACGACGACGCGGTGGAGACGATGCTCATGAGCCTTATCTTCGAGGGGCGGCTCGGCTGCTTCCAGCCCGTGACCTACCTCAGCCGAACAGACGTGACGCAGATCCGCCCGCTGCTCTACGTCAAGGAGCGGCAGGTCGTGAGCGCCGCGAAGCGGCTCGCGCTGCCGATCGTCGAAAATCCCTGTCCCGCCAACGGCGAGACGAGGCGGCAGGAGATCAAGGAGCTGATCATCGAGCTGGAGGGGCGCTATCCCGACCTCAAGCAGAAAATTTTCGGCGCGATGCAGCGCTATCCGCTCTACGGCTGGGACGTCAGGGGCACGGAAAAATGAAAAGCCGCCTGCGGACGGCTTCTATCAAAAATTATGCAAACTACACGAACAGCATTTGCAGCAGGATCAGCAACGCCAGTCCGGGGATGCCGAGGATGCCGAGCGTGAGGGCGTTGAAAAGGTTCAGCCCCAGCGAAAAGCCGGTGACCGGCTCGGTCAGTCCCAGCAGGAACAGCGCAAGGAAGCCGAGCGCCGTGTTGAGCAGCACCTTGACGGCCAGCTTCAGCGGCGCGGCAAACAGCCGCACCACCGAAAAGAGCACGAAAGCGCAGAGGACGACAATGCCTATTTTATCCGTCAGGCCCATGTGACCGCCCCCTCCGAGTAGATCTTGGCCGCGGCGATGCCGCCGCTTTCTTTGACGAGCCGCAGCAGATAGCCGTAGCGCGACTGGAGCGCGTTGAGCTCAAAAATGCAGGCGTCCACCAGCTCCGGCTCGGTGGTGTTGTCAAAGCGGACGTAAGCCTGCGCGAGCGCGAAGCGCGTGTCGCTCAGCTCGGTGAAAAGCTCCTGCAGTTTCGGGTCGCTCGCGACCGGTCGGTGCAGCAGATCGATTTTACGCATCATTCTCAACTCCCCTATCAGTTTACGGAGAGTATGGACAAATATGCCAAAACTTAAACCGAAGGAGAAAATCGTATGACCGAGCAGGAGGGCTATATGGCGCAGGCGCTCGCGCTGGCGCGCGAGGCCGCTGCGGCGGGCGAGGTGCCGGTCGGCTGCGTGATCGTGCGCGGCGGCGAGATCGTCGGGCGCGGACGCAACCGCCGCGAGGAAAAGCAGTCCACCGCCTCGCACGCCGAAATGGAGGCCATCGCGGCGGCGAACGAGGCGACCGGCTCGTGGCGGCTGGACGACTGCACGCTCTACGTCACGCTCGAGCCCTGTCCGATGTGCGCCGGCGCGATTTTGAACGCGCGTATCCCGCGCGTCTACTACGGTGCGCGTGACCGCGTGATGGGTGCCTGCGGCGGTGTGCTCAACCTTTATATGGAGCCGTTCGCGGGTACGCCCGCGCTTGTCGGCGGTATTCTTGCGGACGAATGCCGCGCCGTGCTGGAGGATTTTTTTCGCGCCGTGCGCGCGGATAAGAAGCCGTAACAACGCAGGGGCGGCTGCTCTCCAATGGAGGGCGGCCGCCCCTGCGTCAGCAATGCTTGATTTCCGCCGAGCCGGTCATTCCTCCCACAGCCAGCAGCGATCCGCAAGGAGTGAGAAGGAGATCGTGCTTCCCGACGTCACATGGCTCCCCTTCGGGAGAACGACGCGCAGCGGCGGCGCGTCAGCCGCGCCAATCGCGTACAGCACGACCACGGTGGCGTTCAAGTCCTGAATGACTCGGCCAATTCGCGCCGTATAGGCGCCATTCTCCACGGCGACTGCACCGTCGGGGACAGCGACCGTGACCTGCCCGCCCTCCGCGCGCAGCGGCAGGGTGATGTTCCAGCCGGTGAGCTGTACGCCGCCCTCGCAGCGCCGCGCCGGCAGGAAATTGCGGCAGCCGGTCAGCTGCGCCGCGCTCTGTGTGGCCGGATGGCGCACCAGCGTTTCCATATCCGTCACGGGGGAGGAGACGCCGCTTTCCATCACGCAGACCTTTTTGCAGTTGCGGCAGCATTCGCCCAGATCGTGGCTGACCCAGAGGATCGGGCCGTGAAAGTCCGCGAGAAGGTCGGAAAGCTCCAGCTCAAGGCTCCACTTGAGGTAGCTGTCGAGCGCGGAGAACGGCTCGTCGAGCAGGATCGCCTGCGGCTCGGAGCAGAGAATGCGGGCGAGCGCGACGCGCTGCTGCTGCCCGCCGGAGAGCTGCGCGGGGTGCTTCTTCTCCAGTCCCTCCAGACGGAACATTCTGATCTTTTCCGACAGCAGCGCCCGCTTTTCCGCCTTTGTGCCCTCGCGGATGCCGCAGAGGATGTTCTGCTCGACGGTCATGTTGGGAAAGAGCGCGTACTGCTGGAAAAGATAGCCGACCCTGCGCTGCTGCGGCGTGAGGTCGATCTTTTTTTCACTGTCAAAAAGCACGCGGCCATTCAGCACGATGCGTCCGCGGTCGGGCGTGACGATGCCGGCGATGCATTTGAGCGTCATGCTCTTGCCGCAGCCGGACGCGCCGAGCAGCGCCAGCGTTTCGTCCTCCGCCTCGAATTTCGACCGCAGATGGAACGCGCCGAGGCGCTTTTCGATGTCAACGTACAGGCTCATGCCTTCGCCCTCCTCGCGCGGCTCGCGTCGCGCAGAAAGTCGCGGCGCTCGAGCATATTGACCGTCAGCAGCACCACGGCGGAGATCGCCATGTTTACGACGACCCATTTATAGGCCAGCGCATCGTTGTTCGTCTGCCAGAGCTGATAGACGGTGGTGGAGATGGTCGCGGTCTTGCCGGGGGTGTAGCCTGCGATCATGCTCGTTGCGCCGTATTCGCCCAGCGCGCGGGCGAAGGCCAGCACCGTTCCGGCCAGCACGCCCTGCCGGCAGCAGGGCATACGGATGCGCCAGAAAATGTAGGTATTCGACAGGCCGAGCGTTTGGCCGGAGTAGGCCAGCGTTTCGTCAAACGCCTCAAACGCCCCACGTACCGTGCGGTACATCAGCGGGAAGATGACGACCGTGGTGGCGAAGATGGCGGACCACCATGTCATGACCATCTTGACGCCGAAGGTCTCGAGCACCCATGCGCCGATGATGCGCTTCGGCCCCAGAATGCGCAGAAGCAGATAGCCCACGACCGTCGGCGGCAGGACGAGCGGCAGCGTGAGTACCACGTCGAGCACGCCCTTGACGAGCCGCGGGAGCCTGGCGATGTAGTACGCGGCGAAGATTCCGGCGAAGAAGATGATGACGGTGGAGATCGCCGCGATGCGCAGCGAGTTCCATAAGGGATACCAGTCCATAGTGACCTCCGATGCAGCCGCCTACAGCGGCGATTTCAAAGGGGGCCATTCTTAGCGTAAGAATGGCCCCCCTTTGTATTCCCCAAGAAGCGCAAGGGGCGTTGCCCCTTGACCCCCGAACTGCTTTGCTTGACGCACATTTCGGAGATCATATGCGGGCGTTTTCTTCTGAACGATTTGACGTGCTTCTCTTTCCGCTCAGCTGCTGCTCAAGTGGTATGAGACATCGCAGCAGAAACGGCTTAACGAAAATCAAATTTCACTTGCAAACCACTTTTAGAACGCGGGGGAGAAGCCGACGGACTCGAACACGGCCACGGCCTCGTCGGTCTGGAGATAGTCGAGGAACGCCTGCGCGGCGGCTTCCTTCTCGCCCTGCATCACGGCGGCGGGATAGATGACCTGGCCGCACATCTCGGCAGTGGCGCTGTCCACCACAGTCAGTCCGGCGGAATAAGCGTCCGTTGCGTAGATAATGC
>CAVKBJ010000094.1:6968-35933 GCA_963654505.1 Lachnospiraceae bacterium | reverse complement strand
TTGGCATTGATCCCGGAACGGGAAAGCAGATTCAAAAATCCGTCTACGGCAAGACACAGAAGGAGGTGCGGCAGAAGCTCACAGCAGTCCTTTCCGAGCAGGACAACGGGACCTACATGGATATACCGCGGATGAAAACCGGTGACTGGCTGAACACATGGCTTGCAGGATATGTCGGCAATGTGAAGCCCGCGACGCTGAAAAACTATCAGGACCATGTGCGGCTGAATATCGTCCCGTACATCGGTGCAGCCCCGCTCTCCAAGCTGACGACCGAAATGATCCAGCAGATGTATAACGAGCTGCAAAATGAAAAAGGACTTTCACCCAAGACTATCAAGAACATTCATGGTGTCCTGCACCGTGCGCTGGAGCAGGCACAAAAGATGGGCTATATCCGCAATAGCCCGCTCGCGGCTGTTACGCTGCCGCGCATCGAGAAAAAGCAGATAAGGCCCTTGGAGGATGATGAGTTGTGCATGTTCCTTAAGGAAATTCGTGGAGATACCTATGAGCTGGTGTACTTCGTCACCGTTTTTACGGGACTCCGGCAGGGTGAAGTCCTTGGCTTGACATGGGACTGCGTGGACTTTGAGAAGAAAACTCTGCTGATTAACAAGCAGCATGGCAAGCGAAAGGGAACATGCGAATATGGCTTCAGCAGCTTGAAAAACGACCGGCCCCGCGTTATTGAGGTGGCTGACAGTGTGATGGACGCACTGAGAAAACAGAAAGAGCGGCAGCAACGATGGGCGGCACGGCTGAAAGAAGGTTGGGACAACTCAGACAATCTTGTGTTCACCACGGAAACTGGACGCTATCTCTGCAATCAGACTGTGTATCTTGCGTTCAAAAAGGTCATGCGACGCCTGCACCTTGATGCAACGAGGTTTCACGACTTACGTCATACCTTTGACGTCAATAGCTTGAAGTCTGGTGATGACATCAAGACGGTTCAGGAAAATCTCGGGCACGCAACCGCTGCGTTTACCTTGGATGTCTACGCTCACGCGACGGACATGATGAAACAGGAAAGCGCTGACCGGATGCAGGCGTATATCCGCGAAATTTCGGCTTGAAATAATAAGGCTAAAATAAGGCTAAAAAAGCTCCCCGGCGGTCGGGGAGAATCGCAAAAAAGCTGTGACCGCAAGGGTCACAGCCTTTTCTAACGGTGGTGCGCGAGGCGGGACTTGAACCCGCACGCCCGTAATGAGCACTAGAACCTGAATCTAGCGAGTCTGCCAATTCCACCACTCGCGCGTAAGCAGCCATGAAGAAAAGATGGTGCGGATGGCGGGACTTGAACCCGCACGTCCATACGAACACTAGCACCTCAAGCTAGCCTGTCTGCCAATTCCAGCACACCCGCATTTTCATCAGTCTTTCAAACGACCGCTTTGCTATTATAAGCCTGCCGCACGCCAAATGTCAACCTTTTTTTCACGGGAAGGAAAAAGTTTTTGCGCTGCTTTTTCGTGACGCCAAAAGGCCCGCTTATACCTGCGCGAGCGTTTCGCCGACCGCGCCCGTGATGACAAGAGCGGCGCGCGTTTTGCCGTCCAGCGGCGTCTTGTTGATGACGACGAGCTTGTGCCCGCGGTAGTAGTTCACCAGTCCGGCGGCGGGGTAGACCGCGAGCGAGGTGCCGGCGATGATGAGCACATCGGCCTCGGTGATATAGCGCACGGCCCGGTAGAGCGTGTCCTCGTTCAGCCCCTCCTCATAGAGCACGACGTCGGGCTTGATGCGCCCGCCGCAGGAGCACCTCGGCACGCCGGCCGAGTGCAGAATGGCGTCCGCACCGTAGAATTTGCCGCAGCTTTCGCAGTAATTGCGCAGCGTGCTGCCGTGCAGCTCGAGGACCTCCTTGCTGCCGGCGGCCTGATGCAGCCCGTCGATGTTCTGCGTGATGACCGCGCGCAGCTTGCCCTCGCGCTCCCACTCCGCGAGCTTCAGATGCGCGGCGTTGGGCTTCGCGCCGGGGCAGAGGAGCTTCGCGCGGTAAAAGGCGAAAAACTTCTCCGGACAGCGTTCATAGTAGGTGTGGCTCAAGATCGTCTCCGGCGGATCGTCCCACTGCTGATGGTAGAGTCCGTCCACACTGCGAAAGTCGGGAATGCCGCTTTCGGTCGAGACGCCCGCACCGCCGAAAAAGACGATGTTGTCGCTGCCGTCGATGAGCTCCTTGAGCTTTCTGGTCTCGTCTGTCATAGCGCCTGCTCCTTTGCTTTTATTTGGTGTAATCCTTGTCGATCTGCACGACGGCGAAGTAGTTTTCATCCATCTGCCGCACCGCCGCTTTGATGGCCTCCTCGGCCTCGCGGTCGCTCATGCGGAAGCCGAACGGCACCACCGCGTCGAAAATGACGTTGGTGTGCGTGGGGCCGGTGACCATGCGGAAGTCGTGGATGGTGATGTGCTCGTCGATGCCGCGCACGAGCTCCGCCACACGCCTGCGCGTCTCGGCGGTGAGCTTGTCGTCGGTCACGATGGGGTCCATGTGGATGGTGGCGGCGCAGCCGAGCTCATGGCGCAGCCGTTGTTCGATGTTGTCGATCTCGTCGTGCAGCGCCATGATGTCGCCGTGCGCGGGGACCTCGGCGTGGAGCGAGATCATCACGCGGCCGGGGCCGTAGTCGTGTACGATCAGGTCGTGGATACCCTGCACGACGGGGGAGGAGAGGACGATGTCCTCGATTTTTTTGACGAACTCCGGCGCGGGCGGCTGGCCGAGCAGGGGAGAGACGGTGTCCCGCGCGGCCTGAACGCCGGCCCAGAGCACGAGGGCGGCGACGACGATACCGCACCAGCCGTCGATCTGGAGCGAGGTGAAGTGCCCGATGAGCGTCGCGGCGAGGACGGCGGCGGTCGCCGCGCAGTCGGAGAGACTGTCCATCGCGGTCGCCTCCATCGCGGCGGAGCCGATCTTTTTGCCGATCGCGCGGTTGTAGAGGAACATATAGAGCTTGACGAGAATGGAGGCGAGCAGGATGCCGCCGGTGAGCGGTGTGAACTCCACCGCCCCGGGGTGGAGGATCTTCTCCACCGCGCTCCTGGCCAGCTCGACGCCCATGAGGAGAATGACCATCGAGACGATCAGACCGGAGACGTACTCCAGCCGCCCGTGGCCGAAGGGGTGCTCGGGATCGGGCTTTTGCCCCGCGAGCTTGAAGCCGAGCAGCGTCACGATGCTCGCGCCCGCGTCGGAGAGGTTGTTGAAGGCGTCCGCCGTGATGGCGATGGAGCCGGAGAGCGTACCGGCGAGCAGCTTGAGCGCAAAGAGCAGCACGTTGAAGCAGATGCCCACCACGCCGCAGAGCACGCCGTAGGCCTGACGCACGGCAGGGGAGGCGACGTCGTCACAATTTTTGATGAAGGTGCGCACGAGCAGAGAGATCATGGAATTTTCTCGCTTCCTTTTGATTTTGCGGGGAAGAAAAAGCGCCTGGTAAAGAGATAACAGAGGGGAATGAGGTACAAAAGACAGGCGTAGGGCAGCGCCTCGACGCCGACGCCGAGCATACTCAGCGGCACGGCGCAGGCGATGCACCACGGGATCAGCCCCGCGATGGTGACGCCGGAGTTGGCGATGTCCATCGCAAGCTCCTCGTGCTCGGCACCATCGCGCGCGTAGACCGCGCCGATGAGCTGATGCTCCATCATCACCACGATGGTCTGGTTGCACAGCACCATCGAGGCAAGGAGGCTCAGGAGGATCATCGTCGGGAAGCGCCCGATGCGGCCGGCCGACCGCTCCAGCACGCTCTGCGCCTGCGTGAGCGCGCCGGTGCCCTCTAAAATGCCGGTGTAGAGCGCGGCGAGCGGGATCATCAGAAACGGCGTGAGCATGGAGACCAGCCCGCCGCCGGAAACGACGTCCGCCAGCAGTCCCTCGGCCGGGTGGTAGCCGATGGCCATGATCCTCACGGCGTCGGCCGCGCTGCCGCCCTGCACCGTGACCGTGATGACAAAGGCTGCTGCGGCGCTGACGGCCATAGCGCGGCGGATGGGCACGCGCAGAAGCGGCAGCACGAGCATGATGAGCGCGGGCACGAGCGCCCACGGCGAGATGACGAAGCTCTCGGCGAGGGCGTTGAGCATCGTTTCATCGACCGTGACGATGGGATTGCGCAGCGAGAGCACGGTGTAGGCGATCAGGCAGAGCGCGTAGGGCAGCGCGGCGGTTTTGAACATAAGGCGGACATTGCCGTAAAGATCCGTTTCCGTCAGCACGGCGACGAGGCTCGCACACGACGAGGTCGGCGCGCCGCGGTCGCCGAAGTAGATGCCGGAGAGGATCACCCCGGCGGTGACGGCCTCGCTCACGCCGCCGGAGCGCGCGAGCGCCATGAGCACCACGCCCGCCGTGCTCGCCACGCCGAAGGACGTGCCGAGCGCGTAGCTGAGCAGCACGGTCAGCAGGAAGGCTACGAGGACGAAGAACTGCGGCGTGATGATGCGGATACCGTGGTAGATGAAAAAGGCGATGGTGCCGCACGAGCGCCAGAGCCCCGTCAGAAGACCGATGAAAAAGAGAATGCGCAGCACGATCATGCTTTTGGGCATCTTGCTCCACGCCATTTCGGCGAGGGCCCTCGCACCGTAGCCGCGTTTGAGGCCGAGACCGAAGAACAGCGCCAGCGCGAAAAGGAGCGCCCACGCGAGGGAAAAGCCCTTCGCCAGACACAAAAGCATCGCCGCGAGGAAGAGCGAGAAGCAGACGATAAAGTCCATGGCAGCCTATCCTTTCTTCCCGGGAATTTGCAGCGTCATGCAGCAGCACAGGCGGTCGAGATCCTCGTCCGTGGCCGCGCCGATGCGCAGCTTCGCGCCGCAGTCCTCGCAGACGAGATCCACGGCGGCGGGCCGCACCTGCATTTTATAGCGCTCGCTGCCGCACGCGCAGGCGATGCCGTGCGGACGCGCGGCGATCTCCTTCAATTCGCTGAGCACCTCATACATGATGACCGTGTCGGTGAACGCCCCGCTCGCGTCCCCCTGCGCGGCCTGCTTCTCCACCGTGACGCGGAGCTGCTCGAGCGCGCGCTCGACGGCGTATTCCTCCCCGATGAAGCAGCAAAGCTCCGAGGTCTCGGGGCAGGCAAGGCCGATGCCCTCGCCGTCGAGGAGCCGGGCCGCGCCGCATTCCGCCAGATGCTCGCCGCCGCACACGCCGCAGGGCACGTTGACGCGGAATTTTTCGCCGTCGAAGTCGATCTGAAGCTCGCTCTTGCCGCACTCGCATGGCACGTTCGCGCCCGACGCGGCGAGCGCGAAGCGCGAGCGCCGCGCGATGACGGGCTGTTTGCACTGCGGGCACAGATAGCCGATGGTGCGCGTTTCTTCCTTCATATCCGTATCCTCCCGGAAAAGCACGTAAGTATTCTTACATTATACATCGGCGCGGGAAAAAAGCCAATCCTTTTTCTTTGTGCCGCTCACGGGCGAAAGCTGTAATAGTGCATAAGCACGGGAGGGGAGGGAAGCAATAACTTCGGTCAGTACGCCGAAGTTATCAAAAGGAGCGGAATTTGGGCTTGCATTTACGAAATGCCGTGCTATCATAGCATCACAATAAATCGAAACACGGAGGAACCAAAACCATGAAAAAACTGCTCTCTCTTGCGCTCGCTCTTGTACTGAGCCTGTCCCTCATCGCCTGCGGCACGCAGCAGGCGGACACCACCCAGACCGACGGCGACACGCCGGACACCGCCGGGACCGCCGAAAAGCAGAAGCTCATCGTCGGCTTCGACGCCGAGTTCCCGCCGTTCGGCTTCATTGCCGAGGACGGCAGCTACGACGGCTTCGACCTCGCGATGGCCGAGGAGCTCTGCTCCCGCCTCGGCTGGGACTTTGAAGCCGTGCCCATCGTGTGGGACAGCAAGGACGCCGAGCTTTCCGCCGGCACCATCAACTGCATCTGGAACGGCTTCACCTACACCGGCCGCGAGAACGACTACACATGGTCCGACCCCTACGTCGATAACTCCATCGTCATGGTCGTCAAGGCCGACAGCGGCATTTCCTCGCTCGACGATCTCGCCGGCAAGAGCGTGATGGCGCAGGCCGCCTCCTCCGCCGTGGACGCCATCAACGCCAACGAGGCGCTCAAGTCCTCGCTCAAGGAGGTCGTGGAGCTGGCCGACTACAACACCGGCTTCATGGAGCTCCGTCAGGGCAGCGTGGACGCCATTGCCGCCGACCTCGGCGTGGCCAAGTTCCAGATCGCCAACAACGAGGGCGACTATGTGATCCTCGACGAGCCGATCTCCACCGAGCAGTACGCCATCGGATTCCTCAAGGGCAACACCGAGCTGCGCGACGCCGTGAACGCCGAGCTTCTGAAGATGGCCGAGGACGACACCATGCTCTCCATCGCGGAGAACTATGTGGACGACGGCCTTGTACTTGACAGTCTCTGCCTCATCAACAAGTGACATGACCGTTTCCGCCATGCTGACCCTGCTGGTGCAGGGCTTCGGAAAATCGCTGGAAATTTTCCTTCTCACGCTGCTCGGCGCGCTGCCGCTCGGACTTCTTGTGATGTTCGGGCGGCGCAGCCGCGTGGCTCCGCTGCGGTGGCTGGTGAAGCTGTTCATCTCCGTCATGCGCGGCACGCCCCTGATGCTCCAGCTCATGGTCGTCTACTACGGCCCCTTTCTGCTCTTTGACTTCACGCCGCCGGGCAACTGGCGTTTCGGCGCGGTCATCGTCGGTTTCGTCGTCAACTACGCGGCGTACTTCGCGGAGATCTACCGCGCGGGCTACGAGTCCATCCCCGCCGGACAGTTCGAGGCGGCGCAGGTGCTCGGCTACACCGGCCCCCAGACCTTCGGCAGGATCCTTCTGCCGCAGATGGTCCGGTGCGTGCTCCCGCCCGTGACGAACGAGGTCATCACCCTCGTGAAGGACACCTCGCTTGCCTCCGCCATCGGCACGGTGGAGATGTTCACCCGCGCCAAGCAGATCGTCGCCTCGCCCAATACGCCCGGTATGCTGGCGCTCGCGGCGGCGGGACTCTTTTACTACGTCTTCAACTACATCGTCGCCTGCGCGATGGAGCGCGCGGAGCGCTCGCTCGCCTACTATCAGTGAGGGAGGGACGGACATGAACGTATTGACCATGCAGGACGTCCGCAAGTCCTTCGGCCCGCTCGAGGTCTTGAAGGGCATCTCTCTTTCAGTGGACGAGGGCGAGGCCGTTTCGATCATCGGCCCCAGCGGCAGCGGCAAATCCACGCTCCTGCGCTGCGCGACGCTGCTCGAAACGATGGACGGCGGCTCCCTCGCCTACGGGAGCGACTTCGCCGCAACGATGGACGCGGAGGGACGGAGCGTCTACGCGGACAAGGCCGCGCTGCGCAGGCTCAAGGGCCGCTTCGGGCTGGTGTTCCAGCAGTTCAACCTGTTCCCGCACTACACGGTGCTCAAGAACGTGACGGACGCGCCGCTCACCGTGCAGAAGCGCGAGCGCGGCGAGGTGCGCGAGCTTGCGCTCTCGCTGCTCGGGAAGATGGGCCTTGCCGACAAGGCGGACGCCTATCCCTGCCAGCTCTCCGGCGGACAGCAGCAGCGCGTCGCCATCGCCCGCGCGCTGGCGCTGCGGCCCGACATCCTCTTTTTCGACGAGCCGACCTCTGCGCTCGACCCGGAGCTGACGGGCGAGGTGCTCAAGGTCATCCGCGACCTCGCGGAGGAGAAAATGACCATGGTCATCGTCACGCATGAGATGGCCTTTGCCCGCGCGGTGAGCGACCGCGTGATCTTCATGGACGGCGGCGTGATCGTCGAGCAGGGCGCTCCCGAGCAGGTGCTCGGGGAGCCGGCGCAGGAGCGCACGAGACGCTTTCTGCGCAGCTACCAAACCTGAACCATCGTCTCCTCAACCCCAATTTTTGGCTTTTTCGTGCATTCTGCACAATTTTACACCGACATTGTTTGACCGAAAACGGGTGAAAAAACCTTGCATCTACCGCCGAAGTGTGCTATCATCACAATAGTTACAAATTGTAACCATTGTGACACATTTCGGCGGCGCTCTTTGTCCGCGCCGCTTTTTCATGAGAGATCGAGGAGGATGTCCTATGAATCTGCCCCACGCGCTCCGCGGCACAGCCGCCGGCCTGCTGCTGACCGTCTGCCTGACCACTCCAACCTTCGCGCTCACCGGCGTTGTGGATACTGGAAACAGCGTCCTGCGTGTGCGCGGGGCCGCGAGCACCGGCGCCGCCGTTCTTGACCGTCTGCCGAACGGCCGTCAGGTCGAGATCGTGGACACCGCGACGGACGGCTGGTACGGCATCCAGCTCGCCAGCGGGATGGGCTACGTTTCCGCCAGCTATGTCAAGCTGGTCGAGGAGGCCGCCCCCGTCACAGCCGAGGCCAGCGCGGTGAGCAGCTCCCCCGCGGAGACGGAGAGCGCCTCCGACACAGAGACGGAGACCGAGAGCGTCTACGTCAAGGTGACGGCCGGCCCGCTGAATATCCGCTCCGGCCCCGGCACCGGCTACTCCAAGGTAGGCTCGCTCGCGAAGGGGCGCTTCGTGAAGGTCGTGTCCGTTCTGGACGGCTGGTATCAGATCGAGCAGGGCTACATCAGCGCCGCCTATGCCGAGGTGACGGACTACACGCCCGCCGCCGCTTCGAGTAAGGGGCAGGAGCTTGCGAACCTCGCGCTCCAGTACGTCGGCTACAGCTACGTTTACGGCGGCTCCAGCCCGAGCGTCGGGTTCGACTGCTCCGGCCTGATGCAGTACACCTGCGCGCAGCTCGGCTACTCCATCAACCGCACCGCCTCCGACCAGTTGAAAAACGGCGTCACCGTTTCGTGGGACGAGCTTGCCCCCGGCGATCTCGTGTTCTTCAAGCGGCCCGGCAGCACCACCTCAAAGCCCGTCACGCACGTCGGTATGTACATCGGCAGCGGCCAGTTCGTCCACGCCTCGGACTATGGTGTCGGCGTTATCGTCAGCAACCTTTCCGACGCCTATTATACCACCGGCTATGTCAGCGCCCGCCGCATCGCGGTGTAACAGAACATGGAAAAAGCAGGAGCCTGCGCGTCCGCGCGGGCTCCTTTCCTTATGTCACGCTGCGGTCACGGCAGATAGCCGCCGAGCCGCGCAATCTCCGCGCCGCACAGCGCATTGACCGCCTCAAAGTCCACACAGGGACGGTAGAGCGCCTCAAGCGCGTCGTGCCCGCGCTTGGCTCGCGCGAGGGAAGCGACGGCCTCCTCCTCCAGCGCGCGGCGGACGCGGCGGATAAAGCGCAGGTGCGCCTTCTCGGCGCGGGCGAGCTTTTCCTCCGCCATCGCGTCGACGCGGAGCCGGCGGTAGGGCTTTCCCTCATAGCGCACGCCCTCGCCGGTCGTGATGAACGCAAGGCCGCGCGCGGGGATCAGCAGGTGCTCAAGCTCCGCGGGCCGCAGCGGATCGCGGCAGACGAGAACGTCCTCTCCCGCGTCGAGCGCCGCCTCGCGTAGCGATAGCAGTATCGGCGCGGCAAGACCGTAGCTGTCGCACAGCTCGTAAACGCGCGGGCAGAGCGCGTCCACGCTGTCGAAGCGGCACAGCCTGCCCTGACAGGTCAAGCCGCCGAGAAAGACCTCCGCCGACCTTCCGCGCGTCTCTCCGCGGCCCCTGAACTCCCGCGCGGCGATGCCCGCCGCGCGGCGCAGCAGCTTCTCCCCGTCGAAGCGCGCGCGCACGAGGGCGCGGCGCTCCTCGTCCACCCCGCCGAGCGCCCGCAGAACGTGGTACGCCTCGCGGTACGACGCGCGGTAGGCGTCGGTGAGCGCCGTCAGACCGCTCGCGGTCTCCTTCGCCGCCGCGAGGTCGTAGCAGGGGGAAAGATCGACGTAGCGCTCACGCGCGCCCACGTACCGCGGCTCCAATACGTGCGGCGCGGTGCCGTCAACGATGGCTGTTCTGATGGCGGGGAAGATCACGCCGTCGAGCGAGTTCGGGTCGCCGGAGCAGTGGATGTACACCGTTTCCAGTCCGCGTTCCTCCATCGCCGCGGCCGCGCGGCGCATGAAGGTCGATTTGCCGCAGCCCGGCCCGCCCTTGAGGATGAGCAGGTCGTAGAGCCTGACGTCAAGCAGCTGGTCGTACAGCCCGTAAAAACCCTCCGCGCTGTTCGCGCCGAGGAAAAAATGCGTACTTTTCATGGCTCGCCTCCAATGGTCTTAGTCTGCTTTCAGCCTATGCGCGTCGGCGCGTCCACGTTTGCGCGGGCGGAAAATGTTTTTCCGCGAGAAAAAGCAATCCCCGCCTCATTGCATGAGGCGGGGATCTTGCGCGTGAGCCGTTCGGCCCTTACCTGGCGGGGACGGTCAGGACCTGGCCGATGTCGATGATATACGGATCGGAGATATTGTTGGCCTCGGCCAGCTTGGGGTAGAGCGTGCCGGTGCCGTAGAATTTGTACGCGATGTTCCACAGGCAGTCGCCCGCGACGACGATGTAGGTCTCACCCTCGGCGGGAGCGGGAGCCGGTTCAGGCTGCGGAGCGGGCGTCGGTTCGGGTTGCGGCTCGGTCTCGGCGACCGGAGCGGTCTTGACGGTGATGCGGCCCTGCGGGGCGGCATACTCTTCGCCGACCACGCCGTTGAGCTCGGTGGTGATGTAGTCCATGAGGACCTGATCCATCGGCACGCCGGTGTTGATCACGGTCGCGATGGAGAAGGCATAGTAGGTGTCGCCGCCGGCGGCGAGGAAGTCGTTGGTCACGACCGCGTATCTGGCGGCGGCGTCGAACGCCTTGCCGTTGATGCTGTTGATGGTCACGCGGTTGATGCTTCTGGGCGCGTGATAGGTGGAGCCGGCGTACAGCTCGCCGGCGTCATACGCCTTAGTGGTGTCGATGGTGAAATTGATGCCGGAGACCTGCGGGAAGCCGCCGACCGCCTCGGGCGTGCAGTAGGTGGAGGCTTCGAGCGCCTCGAGCAGCTCCGCGCCGGTGACGTAGATGACGGCGACGGTGTTGCCGAAGGGCAGAACCGTGTTGACGTCCTTCTTCGTGATATCGCCGGCCTTGATGGCTGCGCGGATGCCGCCGCCGTTGGTCAGGGCGATGGTGTGGTCGGCGTCGACCTCAAGCCCGCCGTCCTTGGTGGCGTACCAGAGGATCGCGTCGGTGATGAGGTCGCCGTTATTCGTCTCGCCGTCACGGTTGCCGTTGGGGGCCTTCGCGCCGTTGAGCTCGACAAGGCTCTTGGCGAAGGGCACGCCGTACTCGGCTTCGATCTGCGCGGTGATCTCCGCCGCTCTGGCGGCGACGGCCGCGTCGGCGGTCGTGGTGAGCGTGTCGTAGGGCAGAAGCTCGGCCTTCACGTCATCTCCCTTGATGGTGACGCAGCCGATGTTGGCGAGCTTCGTGCCGGTGGAGGTCAGCACGGTGTCGCCGACCTTGCCGGTGTTGTCGGTTTTGGCAAAGATGTCCGCCAGCGTGGAGTGGGAGTGCGCGTCGATGAAAACGTCGATGCCCGTGACCTTTTCAAGCAGGTCGATGGAGCGGTTGCCGATGGATTCATCGTCAATGCCGAGGTGGCCGAGGCAGATGATGATGTCGCACTTGTCCGCCTTGAGCGCGTCCACCTGCGCCTGCGCGAGCTTGAACATCTCCTCGCCCGCGGGGAAAGTCACGCCCTTGATCTTGGCGGGGTGGGCCTTGGTCGCGGTCTCGGGCGTCTCCAGACCGAATACGCCGATCTTCGTGCCGTCGGGCGCGGTGAAGGTCACATGATCCCCAAATGCGGTCTTGCCGTCATAAAGGGTGTTGGCGGAGAGGATGGGGAACCTTGCTTCCCCGGAGAGCTTGACGAGATTTTCGTAGCCGTAGTCAAACTCGTGATTGCCGAGCGCGGCGGCGTCATAGCCGGCCATGTTCATCAGCTCGATGGCCGTGGCACCCTCGGAAAGGCTGACCGTCGTGTCGCCCTGAATGTAGTCGCCCGCGTCAAAGAGCAGCACGTAGGCGCCCTTTTCCGCATAGCTCTGCTTCAGAGCGGCCACCTGCGCGTAGCGGTCGATCTGACCGTGTACGTCGTTGGTGTGCAGGATAACGATGCTGCCCTCGAGGCTTTCCTCGGCGGCAGGTGCCGAAATGAGGACGGGTTCCTCTGCGCTGACCGATACAGCCAGAGAAAAGACCATCGCCATTGTCAGCAGCAGGGACAAAAACTTGCGCATAGCTTTTTCCTCCTGAAAATTTTTGCCGGAGCGCTTGTCCGCATAGGGGAGCATGGCTTCGGCAGGATCAGGTTTATTTTATCTTCTTTTCAGGATTTTCACAAGCTGTATCCTCTTATCATAATCGCAGATTTTCACCACGTTTTCTTGTTGATTTTGCCGATTTCCTTTTTTCTGTGGAAATCGCCGGAAAAACGTGCTATGGTAATGGCGTATGAATATTTTCTGAAAAGGAGCTGAACGTTCATGAAAAAACTGCTCAGAGGCGGCTTTGTCGTCACCTCCCGCGGCTCCCGCCGCGCCGACGTGCTGCTCGACGGCGAGAAGATCGCGCGGGTCGGCCACATTCCTCCGGCCGAGGCGCTGGGGGCGGAAACGGCGGACGTTTCCGGCTGCTACCTGTTCCCCGGCTTCATCGACGCGCACACGCACTTCGACCTTGACGTGTGCAATACGACCACCGCCGACGATTTTGAGAGCGGTACGCGCAGCGCCATCTGCGGCGGCACGACCACCGTGATCGACTTCGCCTGCCCGAACAAAGGCGAAACGCTCGCCCACGGACTTGCCCTCTGGCACGAAAAGGCGGACGGCCGCTGCTCGTGCGACTACGGCTTCCACATGACCATCGATGACTGGAACGAGGGCATCGAAGCCGAGCTGGACGATATGTTCGCGGCGGGCGTCACCTCCTTTAAGATGTATCTCACCTATCCCGCCATGATGATCGGCGACGGCGCGGTGTATGCCGCGCTCAAGGCGCTGAAAAAGCGCGGCGGCATCGCGGGCGTCCACTGCGAGAACGCGGGCGTGATCGACGCGCGCATCGCCGAGCTGAAGGCCGCAGGCCGCGCGGCGGACGTCTCCGCCCATCCCGAGGCGCGGCCCGAGGGGCTTGAGGCCGAGGCGGTCGCGCGGCTGCTGCGCATCGCCGAGGCCGCGGACGCGCCGGTGGTCGTCGTCCACCTGACGAACGCCGAGGCGCTCGACGAGGTCGCCTACGCCCGCGCGCGCGGGCAGAAGGTCTACGTCGAGACCTGCCCGCAGTACCTCGCCCTTGACGACGGCGTGTATTACGACGCCAACTGGTCTATGGCCGCGCGCTATGTCTGCGCGCCGCCCATCCGCGGCAGGGAGAACCGGCGCGAGCTTTGGCGCGGCCTGCGCCGCGGCGAGATCCAGACCATCTCCACCGACCACTGTGCCTTCACCCTCGCGCAGAAGGACATGGGGCGCGGGGATTTCACCAAGATCCCCGGCGGCTTGCCCGGCGTGGAAACGCGCGGCGAGGTCGTCTACACCTGCGGCGTCGCGGCGGGAAAGCTGAGCGTTGCGGGAATGTGCCGCGCCCTGTGCGAAAATCCCGCGAAGCTCTACGGGCTCTACCCACGCAAGGGCGTCATCGCCGCGGGCTCCGACGCGGACATCGTGGTCTACGACCCGAAGGCAAGCCATGTCCTCACCGCCGCCGACATGGTCTCAAAGGCCGGCTACACGCCCTACGAGGGCCTGCGCACCGCCGGCGGCATCACGCGGGTCTACCTGCGCGGCACGCTGATGGTCGAGGACGGCAAGCTCGTCGGCGGGCAGGACGGGCAGTATCTCCGCCGCGGGCTTTGCACACTTTGAAACGATAAACGATAGAGAGAAAGAAAAGGGGAGTGCTTCCATGAATTTCCGCACCATTCTGTTTTCGCAGTATCCCGCGCTGTTCCTGCTCGCGGTGCTGTTTCTGATCGCGCACCTGCGCGTGCGCAAGCGCAGCGCCGTGAAGTCGGTGCTGTGGGTGATCCTTTTCGGCGTGGCGCTCGCCGCGTCGGTGGTTTGCTTCTTCCTCGGCATACAGGCCGAGCTGTGGACGCTCAAGACGATGATCGCGCTCGGCTTCTGGAGCTGGTTCGGCGTGGGGCTCGTGCTGCTCCTGCTCGCGCTGCGCGTCGTACACGGTATAGAAAAGCGCTCCGGCCAGCACAGGCTCGAAAAGGCCATGAAGCAGGCGGAGAAGCAGAAGGAAGAGGAAGTCACCCGCGCCCGCGCCGAGGGCGCCGCCGCCGAGCGTGAGCGCGCCGAGGCGGAGGCCGCCGCCCGCGAGGCAGAAGCGGCGCAGGCCGCGTCCGCCGCGCAGGAGCCGGAGGAGACCGCCGCGGGAGAGAGCACGGAAAGCGGGGCAGAGCCGTGAGCGAAAACCGTCTGGCGTCCCGCCGCGTCGTCTATTTCGACGTGCTTCGCGTCGTTGCGACTTTTGCCGTTGTGGCGGTGCATCTGTCCGCGCAACACTGGGCCGACGTTGACGTCGGCTCGCACGCGTGGTTTGCCTTTAACCTCTACTGCACCACCGGAAAATGGTCGGTTCCCATTTTCGTGATGATCAGCGGCGCGCTGTTTTTGGGGCGGGATATAGAGATACATACCATCCTGAAAAAGTACGTGCTGCGCATCGCCGGCGTGTTCGCGGTCTGGTCCGGCGGCTACGCGCTCATCGACCTGATCTTTCGCCATTGCGACCCCTTTACGGTCTTTTCGCAGTTCGTCACAGGGCACTATCACCTGTGGTTCCTCTTTATGATCACGGGGCTGTATCTGCTCCTGCCGTTGCTGCGGCCGATTGTTTCACGTGAAACAAATGTGCGATATTTCCTGTTGCTCGCGCTGATTTTTACCTTTCTGCTGCCGCAGCTTGCTCTGTTCTGCTCCTTTGTTTCGCCGCGGCTGAGCGTGGTCATCAGCACGGTTGTTATGTATACCTACTGTTATTTTCCGCTCGGCCTCACCGTGTATTTTGTCGGCGGCTATTACCTCAGCCGGAGGGAGTTCAGCCGCCGGGAAGAGCTTATCCTTTACGCCGTCGGCGTCGTGGGACTTCTTGCCTCTGTGTTCGCGCCCGTTGCATACGCGCGTGCGCAGGGCGCGCCGAGCGACCTGTTCTACCGCTACGACTCGCTCAACGTGCTGTGTACCGCCGTCCCGATCTTCGTGTTTGCCAAGCAGCATCTGAATTTCCCGCGCATGGGGGAGCGGGCCTATGCCGTTTTGCGGAAGCTGTCGGAATACAGCTTCGGCGTTTACCTCGTGCATCCGCTGATCATTGAGTTTTTGCAGTATATCGGCATTGATACGTTTATGTGCAACGCATTTTTCTCCGTGCCGCTGCTCGCGGTCTTTGTGTTCGCGGCGGCCACGGCGATCTCCGCGCTGCTCCATCAGATCCCCGTCGTCAAAAAATACTTCGTCTGAGCGCAGAAAGGAGCGCGGGCCACAGGCCCGCGCTCCTCTGCTGTTCTCTTTTACGCTTCGGTCTTGATGCCGCGCCTGGCGAACTCCTCGACGAGCAGGTCAAGGTCGTTGGGCAGGCTCATCGGCTCGCCGCAGAACCTGATGGCGTTCGCCACGTCCTTGAGGCCGTTTCCGGTCACGACGGACACGACCGTGTCGTTCGCGCCGAGGACGCCCTGCTCGCAGAGCTTCTTCACGCCCGCCGTGCCGGTCACGCCCGCCGGCTCGCCAAAGACGCCGCAGGCGGCACCGAGAAGCTTCTGCGCGGCCATGATCTCCTCGTCCGTCACGTTCACGACGATGCCGTTGGACTCGCGGATCGCCATGAGCGCCTTGTCCGCGTTGCGCGGCACGCCGACGGCGATGGAGTCCGCGAGGGTGTTTTCCTCCATCGGTTCCCATGACTTATTTTCCGCGATGGCGCGGTTGATGGGGTGGCAGCCCTCCGCTTGCGCGGAGATCAGGCGCGGGAGCCTGTCGATAAAGCCGATGGCGTAGAGGTCCTTGAGGCCCTTCCACACGCCCGCGATGGTGCAGCCGTCGCCCACGGAGATGGCGAGGTAGTCGGGCATTTTCCAGTCGAGCTGCTCGGCGATCTCAAGCGAGACGGTCTTTTTGCCCTCGGAGAGATAGGGGTTGATGGCGGCGTTGCGGTTGTACCAGCCCCATCTGTCGATGGCCTTTTTGGAAAGCTCGAATGTCTCCTCATAGTTGCCCTGCACGCTGACGACATTCGCGCCGAAGGTCATCAGCTGCGCGACCTTGCCCTTGGGCGCGCGGGAGGGAACGAAGATGAAGGTTTTAAGCCCCGCGGCGGCGGCGTTGCCCGCGAGCGAGCTGGCCGCGTTGCCGGTGGAGGAGCAGGCGATGATCTCCGCACCCGCCTCCTTCGCCTTGGCGACCGCCATCGCGGACGCGCGGTCCTTGAGCGAGGCGGTGGGGTTCTGCCCGTCGTCCTTCACCCAGAGCTGCTTCAGGCCGAGCAGTCTGGCGAGGCGGGGCTCCTCGTAGAGCGGGCTCCAGCCCACGCGCAGGGGCGTGTCGGGCGTGGTCTCCTCCACGGGCAGCAGCTCGCGATAGCGCCACATGGTATGCGGGCGGGCCTTGAGCTTTTCCATGGTGAGGTTCTTCTTGATGCAGTCGTAGTCGTAGATAATGTCGAGGATGCCGCCGCACGAGCAGTTCGTGAGGTCAGGCACGGCCTCGTATTCCCTGCCGCACTTGACGCAGCGCGCGCATTTGACGTTTTTGAGCATAGTTGCTTCTCCTTATAAAGATCGAAGGACGGGCGTTCCGCCCGCCCTTCGGCATTGGTTCAAAGCTCGGCTTAGAGCGCCTTGAGAAGGCCGGTGGCCTCGTTGAACTCGTTGATGAGCTCGTCAAGCTCGGCGGCCTGCGCGTGGACGGCGTCCCACGTGCCCTTGGCGTCGTACCACAGGGCGTTGAGGTCCTTGACGTCGCGCGCCTGCTGCTCGACCCATGTGTAATACTTGAGGTTGTGGATGCGCTTGCGGTCGGCGTAGGTCAGTTCCATGAGACTGTCGGTCTTGAGGCCGAGCATATGGAGGTTGTGGTCAAGGCGGGCCTCCTCGGCGCTGTACGCGCCGTGCAGCTCGTTGAGCTCCTCGATGCGGGACTGGTACATCACGGCGGAGTCGGTCAGGACGGTGGCGACGACGTCGTTCTCGGTCAGCTCGTAATACTTTGCCATCTTGATGCAGCAGAGGACGTTCGCGATGCCGGAGATGCCGAGCCAGGTGAGCTTTTCGATCAGCTCGTCGGAGAACTTGAACTCTTCCCTGAGGTACTTCTGCCCCTCCTTTGTGTTGAACAGGCGCAGGAGACGCTGGCTGTCCTCATCGTCGATGGCGATGGCCATGTCGGTGTTCCTGACGTTGTGGATCCAGGGAATGTGCTTGTCACCGATGCCCTCGATGCGGTGGCCGCCGAAGCCGTTTTCAAGGATGGTGGGACACTGGAGCGCCTCGCCCACGCCGAGCTTGAGGCCGGGATAGCGCTCCTTGAGCAGGTCGCCCGCGCTCATGGTGCCGGCGGAGCCGGAGGTGAAGCAGGCGCCGGCGAAGCTCTGGCCGGGCTTCTTAACGGCTTCAAAGAGGTCGGAGAGGGCGCAGCCGGTGACGTTGTAGTGCCAGAGGGGGTTGCCCATTTCCTCGAACTGGTTGAAGATCATCATGCTGGGGTCCTGCTTGAGCTCCCACGTCTTATCAAAGATCTCCTTGACGTTGCTCTCGCAGCCGGGGGTGGCGATGACCTGACCGGCGATCTTGCTGAGCCAGTCGAAGCGCTCCTTGCTCATCTCGGCGGGGAGGATGGCGACGGAGTCAACGGCGAGCAGCTTGGAGTTGAACGCGCCGCCGCGGCAGTAGTTGCCCGTGGAGGGCCAAACGGCGTGGTGATAGTCGGCGTCGAACTGACCGGTCACGAGACGCGGGGCGAGGCAGCCGAAGGACGCGCCGACCTTGTGGCAGCCGGTGGGGAACCACTTGCCCGCCATGGCGATGATGCGGCACTTCACACCGGAGAGTTCGGAGGGGATCTCGACGTAGTTGGGCACGGCCTGATAAAGGCCGCCGGACTCCTTCGCCTCGTTCTTCCAGGTGATGCGGAAGAGGTTAAGGGGGTTGACGTCCCACAAGCCGACGTTTTTCAGCCTGGCCTGAATTTTTTCGGGAATGGTCTCGGGGTGCTGCATCTGCGCGATGGTGGGGATGATGACGTTGTTTTCCTTTGCCTTGCGGATGTTATGCTCAAGGCCGGTCTTGTTGATGCTCAGGTCGATCTTACCCATTTTTCGTTTCCTCCTGTTGTTTGTCAATGTAAGAGTAGAGAGTGTATTTTGAAATGCCGAAATATTTGGCGACCTTGTCGCCGGACTTGGTGACGAGGAACGCGCCGCTTTGGCTCAGAAAGCCGATGGCGCGCATCTTGTCCTCCTTGTTCATCAGCGCGGCGGGCTTGCCCACGAGGGCGACCGACTGGGCGATCAGCTCGTCGAGCACGTCGTTGACGTTGATGATCTTCTCCGGCTCCGTCTGCGCGCTGTCGCCCGTGGCGGTCAGCTCACGCACGGCGTTTTCGACCAGAAGGAGCGAGGAGATGTCGTAGTTGATGCCGAGGATGGCCACGACCCTGCCGCCCTTGCCGCGAATGTACATTGTGGAAGACTTGAGGATCTTGCCGTCCGGCGTTTTGGTGAGATAGCTCAGGTGATCCGCCGGCTGCGCGTCCGCGTTGCGGACCTGCTCCATCGCGACGTGGGAGGCCCCGTCGCCGACCTTGCGGCCCGTGACGTGCCCGTTTTCGATGATGACGATGGAGTGCTCGGGGTGCTTGGCCGCCACGTCGTGCACGACGACCTCGCAGCTGCTGCCGAATTGCGCGGCGATGCCCTTTGCGAGCTGCCGCAGAGTCTCCAGCTTAGACGCTTCTATAGCTTGTCTCCTCCCTTACGCTGTGCTTTCGTTTCCATCATACCATAGTTAAAAGAAAAAGCAATCATTTTTTCAGAAAATTTTTCAGATTTGCAAATTTTTTGTTTGACTTTACCGGCGCTTATGCTATGATAGGGGCAGAGTAAAAGGGCCGCGGGAATGCGGCGGATCAATTCGGACTTATGTACGGAGGTCTATCATGGATTTTGAAGCGATCAAAAAGGCCGCGCAAGGCTATCAGGCGGACATGACGCGCTTTCTGCGCGACATGATCGCCATTCCCAGCGAGAGCTGCGAGGAAAAGGGCGTCGCCCACCGCATTGCCGAGGAGATGAAGAAGCTCGGCTACGACAAGGTCGAGTTCGACAAGCTCGGCAACGTCATCGGCTGGATGGGCACGGGCGAGAAGGTCATCGCGATCGACAGCCACATCGACACCGTCGGCATCGGCAATATCGAAAACTGGACGCACGACCCCTACAGGGGCTATGAGGACGAGAAGGTCATCTACGGCCGCGGCGGCTCCGATCAGGAGGGCGGCATGGCCTCCGCCGCCTACGGCGCGAAGATCATGAAGGACCTCGGGCTGATCCCCGCGGGCTATAGGATCATGGTCGTCGGCAGCGTGCAGGAGGAGGACTGCGACGGTATGTGCTGGCAGTCCATCGTCAACGAGTATTTCAACGGCCCCGAGGACGCGCGCGAAAAGGTGGAGTTCGTCATCTCCACCGAGCCGACCGACGGCGGCATCTACCGCGGCCACCGCGGCCGCATGGAGATCCGCGTCGACATGCACGGCGTCTCCTGCCACGGCTCCGCGCCCGAGCGCGGCGACAACGCCATCCACAAGATGGCGGAGGTGCTGCTCAACGTGCGCGACCTCAACGAGAACGACGCGGGCGACGACAAGGAGGTCAGGGGCCTCGTGAAGATGCTCGACCCGAAGTACAACCCCGAGCATTGGGAGGACGCGCGCTTCCTCGGCCGCGGCACCTGCACGACCAGCCAGATCTTCTACACCTCGCCCTCCCGCTGCGCTGTTGCGGACTCCTGCTCCATCTCCATCGACCGCCGCATGACCGCGGGCGAGACGTATCAGTCCTGCCTCAGGGAGATCGAGGACCTGCCCGCGTGCAGGAAGTACGCGAAGGACGTCAAGGTGTCCATGTATATGTACGACCGCCCGTCGTGGACCGGCCACGTCTATGAGACCGAAGCGTTCTTCCCGACGTGGATCAACAAGGAGACCGCGCCCCACGTGCAGGCGCTCGTGGACGCGCACCACGCCCTCTGGGGCGCGGAGCGCATCGGTGCGGACGAGAAGGCCATGTCCACCCGCGCGGGCCGTCCGCTGACCGACAAGTGGACCTTCTCCACCAACGGCGTTTCCATTCAGGGGCGCTACGGCATTCCCTGCGTGGGCTTCGGCCCCGGCGCGGAGAGTCAGGCGCATGCGCCCAACGAGATCACGTGGAAGCAGGATCTTGTCACCTGCGCCGCGCTTTACGCCGCCGTTCCCGGCCTGTACCATCCTGAGAACAAGGACGGCTCCGCCACCTCCTTCCGTCAGGAGCTGACGGGCAACGACATCAAGTGATCCGCAGAGAAGCGATAGAAAATAAAGGAGAAATGACATCATGAGCAAAGCTGTTGAACTGGCGCGCCGCCTTGAGAGGCTGCATATCAACAATATGTATAAAAACGACTTCTATTGGACCTGGGACAAGACCGACGAGGAGATCGCCGCGGTCTTTGCCGTGGCCGACGCGCTGCGCGACCTGCGCGAGCGCAACAGGGACACGAGGGTCTTCAACTCCGGCCTCGGTATTTCCATCTTCCGCGACAACTCCACCCGCACCCGCTTTTCCTTCGCGTCCGCCTGCAACCTGCTCGGCTTGAAGGAGCAGCCCCTTGACGAGAAGGTCAGCCAGATCGCCCACGGCGAGACTGTGCGCGAGACCGCGAACATGGTCTCCTTCATGGCCGACGTCATCGGCATCCGCGACGATATGTTCATCGGCGAGGGCCACAAGTATCAGAAGACCTTCATGGACGCCGTGAAGGAAGGCTATCAGGACGGCATTCTCGAGCAGCAGCCCACGCTCGTGAATCTGCAGTGCGACGTCGACCACCCGACGCAGTGCATGGCCGATATGCTCCACATCATCCACCAGTTCGGCGGCGTGGAGAACCTCAAGGGCAAGAAGGTCGCGATGACATGGGCCTATTCGCCCAGCTACGGCAAGCCGCTGTCCGTCCCGCAGGGTGTCATCGGCCTCTTTACCCGCTTCGGCATGGACGTTACGCTCGCCCATCCCGAGGGCTACGAGGTCATGCCCGAGGTCGAGGAGATCGCGCGTAAGAACGCCGCGGCCACCGGCGGCAGCTTCAAAAAGTGCAATTCCATGCAGGAGGCGTTCAGGGACGCCGACATCGTTTATCCCAAGTCCTGGGCGCCGTTCAAGGCGATGGAGGAGCGCACGAAGCTCTATCAGGCCGGCGACAAGGCGGGCATCGACGCGCTGGAGCAGAGGCTTCTCGCGCAGAACGCCGAGCACAAGGACTGGGCCTGCACCGAGGAGATGATGAAGCTCACGAAGGGCGGCAGGGCGCTCTATCTCCACTGCCTGCCTGCCGACATCTCCGGTTTGTCCTGCCCCGAGGGAGAGGTCGATAACTCCGTGTTTGACCGTTACATCGTGCCCCTCTACAAGCAGGCGAGCTTCAAGCCCTATATCATCGCCGCGATGATCTTCCTCGCGCAGGTCAAGGACCCCGTCCGCGCCCTGATGGAGATGGATAAGTCCGGCGCCGAGCGCAAGCTGTTCTAATGAGACACGCGCGACCGAAAGGGGCGGCTCCTGCCGCCCTTTTTCTCCGCCGCAGCGAAGCAGGATGACGGTAAAATACAAGAAAAACGAGGGCAAATGTCTCGCACTCTCGTTCAATACTCACTATAATGTAGGCAGTCAGCGGCGGAAATTCGGCGATTACGCCGAGCGGTCCGTTCCAATCTATCGTTTTAAGGAGATACACCATTATGGGTAAACGTATCGTTATCGCGCTCGGCGGCAACGCGCTGGGCAATACTCCATACGAGCAGCTCGCGCTCGTCACAGAGACCGCCAAGCCCATCGTCGATCTCATCGAGCAGGGCAATGAGGTCATCATCGCCCACGGCAACGGCCCGCAGGTCGGCATGATCAACCTTGGCATGGCTACCGCCGCCGAGGCAAGAGCCATCAAGTCCGATATGCCCTTTCCCGAGTGCGGCGCGATGAGTCAGGGCTACATCGGCTACCATCTCCAAAACGCCATCGGCAACGAGCTGGCCTCCCGCGGCATGAACAAGGACGTCGCCACCGTCGTGACGCAGGTGCTCGTGGACGAGGCCGACCCCGCCTTCCAGCATCCGACCAAGCCCGTCGGCGCGTTCTACGACAAGGAAACCGCCGAGCGCATCGCCGCCGAGAAGGGCTGCACGATGGTCGAGGACGCCGGACGCGGCTACCGTCAGGTCGTGCCGTCCCCCAAGCCCATCGACGTTATCGAGAAGAACACCGTCAAGGCGCTCGTCGATAACGGCACGGTCGTCATCACGGTCGGCGGCGGCGGCATCCCCGTCGTGCGCAGGGACGGCAGGCTGTACGGCACGCCCGCGGTCATCGACAAGGACTTTGCCTCCGCCAAGCTCGCGGAGCTGCTCGACGCGGATATGCTTGTGATCCTCACCGCGGTCGAGAAGGTCGCCGTCAACTTCGGCAAGCCCGACCAGAAGGGGCTGGACGATCTCACTCCCGCCGACGCGCGCAGATATATCGAGGAAAAGCAGTTCGCCCCCGGCTCCATGCTGCCCAAGGTGCAGGCCGCGCTGTCCTTCGCGGAAAGCAAGCCCGGCCGCATCGCGCTCATCACGCTGCTGGAAAAGGCCGCCGACGGCATCGCGGGCAGGACCGGCACCCGCGTTCACCAGTAAGAGAAAAGCGCCGAACGTTCCATATAACTTAAACAAAAGGTCTGCCCGCAGGGGGCAAACCTTTTGTTTGCTGTTCTGAAAAATTTTCTGAGTTTGTCGCGCTTTGCCTAAAAAAGTTCGGGGAAATTTGTGGAATTTTTCAATCCTTTTTCACTTTTTACAGTTGCGTTTTTTCGAGAAGTTCGGTATTATGAAAAACAAGGGTATTGTTCACCGAACGGTTTTTCGGCAATACCAAATTTTAAGGAGGATTTACCAAATGAAGAAGCTTCTTGCAATCCTGCTCTCCGCCGCTATGGTTCTGTCCCTTGCGGCCTGCGGCAGCAAGGACACCGCGCAGACCACCGATTCCGATGCGGCCGCCACGGATACCGCGGAGACCGCGAAGGTCAAGGTCGGTTTCATCACCCTGCATGATGAGAACTCCACCTACGACCTCAACTTCATCAACGGCGCCAAGGAAGCCTGCGCCAGCTTGGGCCTGGTCGAGAATGAGGACTACATCTTCAAGACCAACGTTCCCGAGGGTCAGGAATGCTATGAGACCGCGATGGATCTGGTCGATGCCGGCTGCAACATCATCTTCGCCGACAGCTTCGGTCACGAGCCTTACATGATCGACGCCGCCAAGGAGAACCCCGACGTGCAGTTCTGCCACTCCACCGGCACCCGCGCCCACACCGAGGGCCTTGCCAACTACCACAACGCCTTCGCCTCCATCTATGAGGGCCGCTATCTGGCCGGTATCGCCGCCGGTATGAAGCTCAACGAGATGATCGCCGCCGGTGAGTTCACCGCCGATGAGGCGATGATCGGCTACGTCGGCGCCTACACCTACGCGGAGGTCGTTTCCGGTTATACCTCCTTCTTCCTCGGCGCCCGCTCCGTCTGCCCCACCGCGACCATGAAGGTCACCTTCACCGGCAGCTGGTATGACGAGGCGCTGGAGAAGGAAGGCGCGCAGAAGCTGATCGACATGGGCTGCAAGCTCATCAGCCAGCACGCTGACTCCCTCGGCGCTCCCACCGCCTGCGAGAACGCCGGCGTTCCCAACGTTTCCTACAACGGCTCCACCAAGGACGCCGCTCCCAACACCTACATCATCTCCTCCCGCATCAACTGGGCGCCTTACTATGAGTACGCCATCCAGTGCGTCATTGACGGTACGGAGATCGACACCGACTGGATCGGCACGATCGCTACCGGCTCCGTGGTGCTCACTGAGCTGAACGATGCCGTTGCCGCCGAGGGCACGCAGGAGGCCATCGACGCTGTGAAGGCCGAGCTGGAGAACGGCACGCGCCACGTCTTTGACTGCTCCACATTCACCGTCAAGGGCGAGGCGCTGACCAGCTACATGGCCGACGTTGACACCGACGATGCCTACACCCCCGACACCGAAGCCATCAAGGACGGCTACTTTGCTGAGTCCAGCGAGCGTTCCGCGCCCTACTTCGATCTGGAGATCGATGGCATCGAGCGCCTGGATGTCGCGTTCTGATCGAAAGGACTGCTTGAGAGAAAGGGCTGTTTTGCAGCCCTTTCTTTTTACTTCGATCCTCCTTTCCGCACAGCTTTGCTGATTTACACAAATGAGGCGAGCGTTTCCCGTAAATCCTTATATTTTTTGTATACACCTAACAATTTTTTTGAATTTGTAATTTACAAAACTCGATACCTATGATAAAATAAAGAAAGAGTAAAGATATTTATTCTCGGCGTATCGATCAAAGCCGTTTGGGGCCATTGTCGCCGAAAGAAAGGATGACAGCCTTGGAAAAGAAATGCGCGATCAGAATGGAGAACATCACCAAGCGCTTCGGCAGTAAGGTCACCGCGAACAAGGGCGTGAACCTTGAGCTGTACGAGGGCGAGATCCTGTCGCTGCTGGGGGAAAACGGCAGCGGAAAGACCACGCTGATGAATATGCTCTCCGGCATCTATTTCCCCGACGAAGGGCAGATCTACGTTCACGATAAGCCCGTTACCATCTCGTCTCCGAAGGACGCTTTCGACCTCGGCATCGGCATGATCCACCAACACTTCAAGCTGATCGATCTGTTTACCGCCACGGAGAACATCATCCTCGGCCTTGACGGCAGGCTGGATCTGAACAAGGCGCGCCAAAGGGTGCAGGAGATCTGCGACCGGTACGGCTTCGACATTGATCCCGACATGAAGATCTACGATATGTCCGTTTCCCAAAAGCAGACCGTCGAGATCGTCAAGGTACTCTACCGCGGCGCGGACGTCCTCATTCTGGACGAGCCGACCGCCGTGCTGACGCCGCAGGAGACGGATAAGCTGTTCGCCGTTATGCGCAACATGAAGGCCGACGGCAAATCCCTGATTATCATCACGCACAAGCTGCACGAGGTGCTGGAGGTTTCCGACCGCGTCGCCGTTCTCCGCAAGGGCGAGTACATCGGCGACGTAATGACCAGGGACGCCGACCAACAGAGCCTCACCGATATGATGGTGGGCCACGCGGTGAGCCTGAACATCGACCGCCCCACGCCCGTGAACGTGACGCCGCGCTTGGAGGTCAGGGGTCTGACCGTGTACGACGAGATGGGCGTCAAGCGGCTGGATAATGTTTCCTTCACAGCCAATTCCGGCGAGGTGCTGGGCATCGCGGGCATCGCCGGCTCCGGTCAGCGTGAGCTGCTGGAGGCCATCGCGGGACTTTACCCCGTGTCCTCTGGCACGGTGACCTATTTCGACCCGCAGAGCGGCACGGAGAAGAGCCTCGTCGGCATGGATCCGATGGATATCCGCAAGAGCGGCGTTGCCATGAGCTTCGTCCCCGAGGACCGGCTGGGAATGGGTTTGGTCGGCTCTATGGGCATGACCGGCAATATGATGCTGCGCTCCTGGCGCAAGGGGCATAGCGTTTTCCTCGACCGCAAGGACCCCGAGGCGCTGGCGCAGCGCATCTGGCAGGAGCTGGAGGTCGTTACGCCGAACACCAGCTTTCCCGTCCGCCGTATGTCCGGCGGCAATGTGCAGAAGGTGTTAGTGGGACGCGAGATCGCGCAGCAGCCCTCCGTGCTGATGACCGCCTACGCCGTCCGCGGACTGGACATCAACACGTCCTATACCATCTACAACCTGCTGACCGAGCAGAAAATGAAGGGCGTCGCCGTTGTGTACGTCGGCGAGGATCTGGACGTTCTGCTGGAGCTGTGCGACCGCATCGTCGTCCTCTGCGGCGGGCAGGTATCCGGCGTGGTGGACGGCCGCAGCACCGACAAGCGCGAGGTGGGCGCTTTGATGACCCGTGTGGAAGGAGGCAAGGCAGATGCATAATAAGCAGACTCTGTTTCATATTTCCAAGCGCGACGCGATCCCCCTGCCGAAGGCGCTGGCGATTCGCGGCGGCATTCTGCTGCTGGCTCTGGTGTTCTGCGGCCTGATCACCACGCTGCTGACGGGGAAGGACCCCATCAGCGTCTATGTGACCATTTTGGAGGGCGCTTTCGGCACGCCGCGCCGCATCGGCGTTACCGCGCGAAACACGGCGGTCCTGCTCGGCATTTCTCTCGCCGTCACCCCTGCGTTCAAGATGCGCTTTTGGAACATCGGCGCGGAGGGGCAGACCCTGATCGGCTGTCTCGCCACCACCGCCTGCATGATCCTGCTGGGCGGCAAGCTCGCGACCCCCGTGCTGATCGTTGTTTCTCTGCTCGCCTCCCTGCTGGCGGGCGCGGTGTGGGGTTTCCTCCCCGCCTTCTTCAAGGCGAAGTGGAACACCAACGAGACGCTGTTCACGCTGATGATGAACTACATCGCCATGCAGCTCGCGTCCTTTTTCATCATCGTTTGGGAGGTGCCCAAGGGCGCGGGAAAGATCGGCATTATCAACCAGTCTACTCGCTCCGGCTGGCTGCCCGAGGTCGGCAGCGCCTATCTGCTCCCCATTCTGATCGTGGCGCTGATGACCTGCTTCATGTACGTCTATCTGACCTACAGCAAGCACGGCTATGAGATTGCAGTCGTCGGCGAGAGCCAGCGCACCGCCAGCTATGCCGGCATCAAGGTCGATCGCGTCATTATCCGGACGATGGTGCTCTCGGGCGCGATGTGCGCCCTGATGGGCTTTGTGATGACCGCGGGTATTGACCATACCCTGACCACGACCATCGTGGACAGCCGCGGCTTCACCGCCGTTATGGTGTCGTGGATGTCCAAGTTCAACCCGTTCATTATGATCGCGGCCTCGCTCCTGCTGGTCACGATGGATCGCGGAGCCAGCGAGGTGGCGAGCGCCCTGAGTCTGAACCATTCCTTCGCGGATATTCTGACCGGCATTATCCTGTTCTTTATCATCGGCACGGAATTCTTTATCAACTACAAGATCACGCTGCGCAAGAGCGGCAGGAAGGAGGCGTAACGGATGTTCAACTTTGTATCGTTCTTTCCGCGCGCCGTCATTCAGGGCATTCCGCTGCTGTTCGGCAGCACCGGCGAGATCCTCACGGAAAAGTCCGGCAACCTGAACCTCGGTATCCCCGGCATCATGTACATCGGCGGCATCAGCGGCGTGATCGGCGCGTTCTTCTATGAGCAGTCTGTTCCCGCCGCGGAGATGAACGGCCTGCTTGCCGTGATGATCCCCATTCTCTGCTCGCTGTTCGGCTCGTTTCTCATGGGGCTTCTGTACTGCTTCCTGACCGTTACGCTGCGCGCCAATCAAAACGTTACCGGTCTTGCGATGACCACCTTCGGCGTGGGCGTCGGCAACTTCTTCGGCGGCTCTCTGATCAAGCTGACCGGCAGCGAGGTGCCCTCCATCGCGCTGTCCAACACCAGCCTGTTTTTTAAGACGACACTGCCCGGCGCGACAACGACCGGCTGGTTCGGCGAGCTGTTCCTGTCCTACGGCTTTTTGGCTTATGTCGCCATCATCGTGGCTTTAGGCGCGTCCTATTTTCTCAACCACACCCGCCCCGGCCTGCACCTCCGCGCGGTGGGCGAAAGCGCTGCCACGGCGGACGCCGCCGGCATCAACGTTACCAAATACAAGTATTTCGCCACCTGCATCGGCTCCATGATCGCCGGCATGGGCGGACTGTACTACGTGATGGACTATGCCAACGGCGTGTGGTCCAACAACGCCTTCGGCGACCGCGGCTGGCTCGCCATCGCGCTGGTCATCTTCACCATCTGGCGTCCGAACGTCAGCATTCTCGCTTCGATTTTATTCGGCGGATTGTACATTTTGAACATCTATCTGCCCACCATCGGCGGACAGATGGCGGTCAAGGAGCTGTATAAGATGCTCCCCTATGTGATCACGCTGCTGGTGCTGATCGTCGTCTCACTCCGCAAGAAGCGCGAGGATCAGCCGCCCGCGTCGCTCGGCCTCTCCTACTTCCGTGAGGATCGGTAAAATTTTGAAGGCAAAAGCACCCATTGGGTGCTTTTGCTTTTCTCTGATATAAAGGGAGGTCCGACGCGCTGCGTCGGGCCTCCCGCCGTTTACCGTTCTTTTTCAATTTTCTCGCGGAGCGCTTCGCGCGCCTCGTCGAACCCCTCACGCAGCTCGCGGCGAAGGCGGCCCGTCTCCCCGCGCATTTCTGCCACATAGCTCATGGCTTCCATCAGGCTGCCCTGCGCTTTGAAAAACTCGTCGCTGAAGCGGTCGTGCTTTGGGTACTGCCCGCCGCGGTAGCGGTCGAGCACGACCTCATAGCGCTCGCAGGCCCGCGCCACCGCGTCCTCCCACGAAAGGTACAGCTCGCGCATGGCGTTCTCGCCCACGCGGCGCATGGCCTCTCGGTCGCCGCAGAGCGCGGCGAGACGCGCACGCAGGCTCTCCGCGTTTTCCTCGATGAGAAAGCCGTTTTGAGCGTCGGTCACGCCCTCGGCGGCGCAGCTCCCCGCGATGAGCACACTCGCGCAGCCGCTCGCCGCCGCTTCGCGCACGACAAGGCCGTTCGTGTCGAAGGTGGAGGGAAAGAGGAACAGGTCGGCGCGGCCATACCACGCGCGGATGACCTCGCGGTCGGAGATCGCGCCGGTAAAAAAGCAGCAGTCCGAGAGCCCCAGCGTCTCCGCACAG
>CAVKBJ010000094.1:0-6958 GCA_963654505.1 Lachnospiraceae bacterium | reverse complement strand
CGGTGAAAAAGCAGCGGTCGGAAAGCCGCATTTCCTCCACCGCCGCGCGGACCTCCTTCTCGTCGCCGCCCGCGCCGACGAACGCCATGCGGAAGTCCTGCCCGCCCTCGCGCAGGGCGCGGAGCGCGTCGAGAATGATGCGCAGGCCCTTGTACCACATCAGCCGCCCGACAAAGAGAAACAGCGGCACGCCCTCCGGCAGGTCGTACCCTGCCGTCGCCGCGGCGGCGGCCTCGGCGCTCACGCGCCCGCGCGGCACGTCCACGCCGTTTTCCATCACGGTATATTCGCCCTCGTAGCCGAGCGAGCGCAGATTTTCGCCCGCGCCGCGGCTCACGACCCACACCTCGTCGCAGGCGTTCACGTTCTGCACGAGGGCGCGGATGGCGCTCTCCTGTAAGAGCCTGCTTTTCACCGCCTTGGCGATGTCTATGTCGTACTTCGTGTGGTAGGTCAGCACGAGCGGCGCGTCCACCACCTCGCGCAGCGAGCGCGCGAGGATCGCTGAGGCGATGGGGCAGTGCGTGTGCAGCAGCTCGACCTTTTCCTCGCGCACGCGCAGCGCCGTTTCCGGCGAAAAGGGATAGCCCGCGACGTAGCCGACGAGCCGTCGTGTGTCGATGCTCGGATAGCGCACTACGGGGAAGGGATAGCCGCTGTCGTCCACGCCCGGCACGGAGGGCGTGACCACCACGGCGTGGCCGTGGCGCTTTTCGATGTTCTCGGCGTAGTTCACCACGGCGTTCGCCACACCGTCGATGATGGGCGGGAAGGAATCGTTCAAAAGGCAGACCGTATGCTTGTCCACATCGCACCTCCGGTAAAAATTCTGCTGTTAGTATACCATTTTCCGCGCGAAAGTGATATACTGTTTGTAAATTTTTCGGAGGGGAGGCGGTTCCTTTGCGCGTTCTTCACCACGTCGTTTCAGAGCGGGAGGACGGGAAAACGCTCAAGCTCCTCCTGCGCGGGGAGCTGGGCATCTCCTCCACGCTGCTCAAGGCGCTCAAGTGGCGCGAGGGGGCGATCACGCTCAACGGCGGGAGCGTCCGCGTGAACGCCGTCGTCCACAGCGGCGACGCGGTGGCCGTCGTGCTGGAGGAGCGCGCGGCGCGTGAAACGGACGTCGTGCCGCTGCCGCTCCCGCTCGACGTGGTCTACGAGGACGAGGACCTGCTGGTGCTCAACAAGCCCGCGGGGCTTGCCATGCACCCGATGTCCACCGACCTCGCCGCGCCGAACCTTGCAGGTGCGCTCGCCGCCTATCTCGGCGCGGGGACGGTGCCGCACTTCGTCAGCCGGCTCGACAAGGGGACCTCGGGAGTGCTCATCGCGGCAAAGTCCGGCTACGTCCACGAGCTGCTGCGCCGCGCGCTGCACTCCGAGGCCCTGCGGCGCGAATACCGCGCCCTTGCGGTGGGGGAGGTCGTGCCGCCGCGCGGCGTCATCGACGCGCCCATCGCCCGCGCGGAGGGCTCGCTCGTCAAGCGCTGCGCCGCGCCGGACGGACTGCCCTCGCGCACGGAGTATGAGGCGCTCGCCTACCGAAACGGCCTCACGTTCCTGCGCCTTGCGCCCCTGACCGGACGCACGCACCAGCTCCGCGTCCACATGGCGCACCTCGGCTATCCGCTTGCGGGCGACTGGCTCTACGGCACGGAGGACAGGGCGCTCATCGCGCGTCCCGCGCTGCACTCGTATGAGCTGCGGTTCGCGCACCCGCTCACGCATGAGGCGCTGCACTTCACCGCGCCGCTGCCGGAGGATATGGAACGGCTGATAAAATAGGGGAGAGCAAAAAAATTCATATTTGTTTACATAATTTCTGTTGCCATTTCCCGGGCGCTCGCATATAATAGAATAAGATAGGGTACTATGGAGAAATTGGGGGGGACACGGCGATGATCCGCTTGACCGACGTGCAGAAGGAATATCAGAACGGGACACACGCGCTGCGCGGTGTAACGATGGAGGTCAACGACGGAGAGTTCGTCTTTCTTGTCGGCCCGTCGGGCAGCGGAAAATCGACCATCATCAAGCTCCTCACGGGCGAGATACTGCCCAGCGGCGGCAGGCTGATGATCAACGGCTTCAACCTCAACAACATTTCCGACCGGCAGATCCCGTTGTTGCGCCGCTCCATCGGCATTATTTTTCAGGACTTCCGCCTGATCGAGAAGAAAACGGTCTATGAGAACCTGAGCTTTGCCATGCGCGCCGTGGGCTGCTCGCCGCGCGAGTCGAAAAAGCGCATCCCCTACGTGCTCAAGCTCGTGGGGCTGGACGGCAAGGCCAATCAGTTCCCCAACCAGCTCTCCGGCGGCGAGCAGCAGCGCGTGGCCATCGCGCGCGCGCTCGTCAACAATCCCTATACTATCATCGCCGACGAGCCGACCGGAAACCTCGATCCCGCCCGCTCGCTGGAGATCATGATGCTGCTCGAACGCATCAACCAGCTCGGCACCACGGTGCTCGTCGTGACGCATGAAAAGGACCTGGTCAACAAGTTCCAGAAGCGCGTCATTACGCTCGAACGCGGCATCGTCGTGAGCGACGGCATCGGCTACAACGTGAGGTAAGGCGTCATGAGAAGACACGATTTTACATACTTTTTCCACGAGGGCGTGGTGAATATGTTCAGCCACGGCTTCATGTCCTTTGCCGCCGTCGGCATCACCGTGGCCTGCCTGCTCGTCATGGGGACGTTTTCTCTCGTGGCCTACAACGTGGACGTTCAGCTCCACAAGCTCGAGAGTGAGAATCAGATCCTTGCCTTTGTGGACGAGACGCTCACCGAATCGCAGGGGCGCGCGCTCCAAAGCGCGATCGAGGCGGTGCCGAACGTAAAGAGCGCGAGCTTTATCACGCGCGCGGAGGCGTGCGAGACCTTTGAGAAAAAGTACGAGGGGAAGTATGCGCTCGGCGACCTCGACCCCCAGATCCTGCGCGACCGCTTTGCCGTCAAGGTGGACGACATCAGCCTCATGGAGGAGACGCGCAGCGCGGTCAAGGAGGTCGCAGGCATCGCGGATGCCCGTGCGGACGAGGATACCGCCAAGGGCTTCATCGCGCTGCGGAACGTGGCGAGCGTGGTGTGCATCGCGCTCATCGCGATACTGCTCGTCGTCTCCGTGTTCATCATCTCCAACACCATCAAGCTCACGACCTTCGACCGGCGCGACGAGATCGCCATTATGAAGATGGTCGGCGCGACGAACGGCTTCATCCGCTGGCCGTTCGTGTACGAGGGCTTTATCATCGGGCTGTTGAGCGCGCTCGTCGCGTTCGGCCTGCAATGGCTGCTGTACGCGACCGTGGCGAAGAGCATTGAGGCGTCGGACGTGCTGCGCATTTTCAGCGTCGTGGAGTTCTCCGCCATTTGGAAGCCGGTCGCGCTGGTGTTCGGCGGCGTGGGGATGCTCGTCGGCGTCGGCGGGAGCCTGACGGCGATCCGCAAATTCCTGCAAGTTTGAGAAAAGGAGGGCGGAGGCCCATGAAAGCAAAACGGTTTCTACGCGCGGCGGTCGCGCTGGCGTTCGCCTTCGGTATGCTCGCGGCCGATCTGCCGCCGCTGGCGCTTACGCCGCAGACGGCCTTAGCCGTCACGCAGGCGGACATCGACAAGCTGAAAAAGGAGTCCAGCTCGCTCTCGAGCAAAAAGAGCGAGGTGAACAAGCAGCTCAGCGCGCTCAAGAAGGACAAGGCCAACACACTCAAGCGCAAGGCGCTGCTCGACCAGCAGATCGACCTTATAGGCGAGGAGATCGCCGTCACCGAGCAGCAGATCGCGCAGTATGAAACGCTCATCGACGAGACTGAGCGGGAGCTTGCCGAAACGCAGGCGCAGGAGGAGGAGCAGTACGCGCTGTTCTGCAAGCGCGTGCGCGCGATGGAGGAGCGCGGGACGGTGTCCTACTGGTCGGTGCTGTTTCAGGCGGCGAGCTTTGAGGAACTGCTCGGCGCGATGGACTTCATCAGCGAGGTGATGGAGGCCGACCAGCGCGTGATCGACGATCTGCGCGTACTGCGCGAGCAGATCGCGGAAAAGCAGCAGATGCTTGAAAGCTCGCTTGCCGAGCAGCAGGCGGCCAAGGACGAGCTGGCGGTCAAGAGCGCGGAGCTGAACAGCCAGCGTACCGAGGCCACCAGTCTGATCAGGGAAATGGAGGAAAACGAGGCGGACTATAAGGATGTGCTCGCCGAGATCGAGGCCGAGGAGGAAAAAACGCAGGCCGAGATCGTCCGCCTGAGCAAGGAGCTTGCTGCCCAGCAGGGCAATACCAAGGTGACCTACGGCGGCTACATCTGGCCCGTGACGACCAGCAAGCGCATCACCTCGCCCTTCGGTACGCGCAACACCGGCATCAAGGGCGCGTCCACCAATCACCGCGGCATCGACATCGGTGGCGTGTATTACAGCTCGACCGTCTATGCCGCCAAGTCCGGCACGGTCATCATCTCGACGAGCAACAGCGTGCGCGGACAGTACATTGTCATCAGCCACGGCAGCGGCAACACGACCACCTATCAGCACCTCTCCAAGCGCTCGGTGAGCGTGGGCACGGTGGTCAAGCAGGGCGACGCCATCGGCGTGACCGGTTCGAGCGGCGTCGGCAGCGGGCCGCATCTGCACTTTGAGATTACCGAGAACGGTCAGCTCGTCGATCCGCTCAAGTATCTGACCGACTACGTCAAGGCGTGGAGCTGAGCGGTTGGAATAGAAGCAGAGGACTCTCCCATAAAGTAGGGAGAGTCCTTTTTGCATCGTGGGATAGGGGAGAGGGGAGAAAAGTGTTTGGTTTGGTCGAATGGCGCGGCGCGGGAGAGCGCTGCGCCGCAGAGGAAAAGCGCCTCGGCGGCGTGCGCTTTCTTGCCGCCGGCATCCGCCGCGGCGACGGTGTACGCGCGTTGTGGAGCCTGCGTGCGGCTGCGCGGGCGCTGGAGCGGTACGGTGTGACGCAGGCGGTCTTTCCGCGCGAATTTGCGCAGTACGGGCGCTTCGCCGCGCGGGGGATACGGCCGGTCGATGTCCTTCCGCTGCGCGCGGCGGCAGCCGCCGCCATCGTGCGCCGCGCGATGGCGCAGCAGGGCATCGAGCCGGGGAGGGCGACGGCCGCGCTCTGCGCCGCGCGCGTCACGCGCTCATACACGGCAGCGGCGGAGGCGCTGGCGGAGGACGTGCGCTATTTGCAGCTCTGCACGGCGCGCGGCGGCTGGGAGCTGTCGCAGTCTTTGCGCGGACATTTCGGGATCGCGGCGCCCGTTCTGCGCGCACCGGAGGGCGCGGACGTTGTGCTATGCTTTGACGGCGCGGCGGACGTTTCCGCGGCGCGGGGCGTCGTGCTGCCGCTTTACGATACGGCGCTGCGCGTGACCTACGGGGATGAGCGGGCGGAAGAAAGCGGCGGGGAGCCGGAACAGCTCCTCGCCGCGTGGTATGCCTCCCTCGCGCTGCGCGCGGAGGAGATCTGCGTTGAAAAAGTGGAGTGGCTTCAGTCGGCGAACATTGGCGTGGAGAGGTAGCGGTCGCCGGTGTCGGGCAGCAGGACGACGATGCGCTTGCCCTGATTTTCGGGACGCTTGGCGAGCTGGGCGGCGGCCCATACCGCCGCGCCGGAGGAGATGCCGACGAGCAGGCCCTCCCTGCGCGCCAGCTCGCGGCCGGTGGCGAAGGCGTCCTCGTTCTCCACAGTGATGATCTCATCGTAGACCCTGGTATTGAGCGTGTCGGGCACAAAGCCCGCGCCGATGCCCTGGATCTTGTGCGAACCGGCAATGCCCTTGGACAGAACGGGGGAGCCGGTCGGCTCGACCGCCACGACCTTGACGGCGGGGTTCCGGCTCTTGAGGTACTCGCCCACGCCGGTCAGCGTGCCGCCGGTGCCGACGCCCGCCACGAAGATGTCCACCGTGCCGTCCGTGTCGTTCCAGATCTCGGGGCCGGTGGTCGCGCGGTGCGCGGCGGGGTTCGCGGGGTTGGTGAACTGGCCGGGAATGAAGCTGTTCGGCGTTTCGGCGGCCAGCTCCTGCGCCCTGGCGATCGCGCCCTTCATGCCCTTCGCGCCCTCGGTGAGCACCAGCTCCGCGCCGTAGGCCTTCATCAGCTGACGGCGCTCGACGCTCATGGTCTCGGGCATGACGATGATGATGCGGTAGCCGCGCGCGGCGGCGACGGCGGCAAGCCCGATGCCGGTATTGCCGCTGGTCGGCTCGATGATGACGGAGTCGGCCTTGAGCGAGCCGCTCTTTTCGGCGTCGGTGATCATGGCATAGGCGATGCGGTCCTTGACGGAGCCGGCGGGATTGAAGTACTCGAGCTTGGCGTAGATCTCGGCGCCGAGATTTTCCGCGGCGGCAAAGCGGTTGAGCTTGAGAAGCGGGGTGGAGCCGATCAGGTCGGTGATGGTATCGTAGGTCTTCATAATGGTAAACTCCTTTTATTTTTGTATTTTTTTGAGAGAGGGAAGAGAGAAAGGTGTTTACCGGCGACATCGGAACATGAGAACGGGCAGCATGGGCTTACCTCATTTCGTTATCATATATTTCCTATAGGATTAATAGGCATTGTAGCACCGCATTTCCCACTTGTCAAGTAGGAATATGAAAAATTACAAAAAATTTCAATCGGCGTTCCGATAAGACGAAATCTTATACGCCGCTTTTTTGAGAAGCTAATGCCTTTACTTGCCAAGTTCTCAAGGGAAGTCCTTGCATTTGCATCTTGGCCGATGTATGATCTCGGTTAAGATGTTTGTGGGATGTGCTCTCCGGTCGGCGGAGATAAAGCTGAATTCAAAGCAGAAGCTCAAGGGCGAGAATACCGCGGCGCCCTCTATCTGATGGCTGCTGCACTCATCACGCTGGAGATCGAAAAACGTCGTTTGCCAATGGATCGACCGCCTGAAAGATCAAACACTGAAGAAAACGCCGGAGGCCCTCTCCGGAGAAAGGAGCGCGG
>CAVKBJ010000093.1:0-28719 GCA_963654505.1 Lachnospiraceae bacterium | reverse complement strand
GGGCAGAGAAGTACCCTCTTGCCCTCGCTTTTCTCTTAACTTAATGACATTGTTTGGCACCGTCTCCTGCTTTCCGATTGGCATAGATGCAGCAAGCCCTGTAATTCGAAGGATAGTATTCATTTTGTAGTAACCCGTCGATTTCCATTTCCTCTGTATTCTCGACAGGGGTGATAACTCTCGTAATGAAAAATCTGGTGGATGATGCAAGTTTTTTGTTTTGAGCAAATATCCGAGCAAACTTTTCAGAAACGCCATTGATTACCACTGGGTCGTGTGTTGCAATGGTTGCCTGAGCGTTCACGGCTCCTTGCAAAGATTGATTCATTGTACTTTTAATGTCTTACTTCCAGTGTGAATTCATATACGCATCCATCTCGTCCGTTCAAACGAGACTGTCTTCCGTCTTGCAAATTCCAAGCATACCAAAGATTTTGATAAGTTGGCGTCGTCCTTCGCTCATTGGCTTGCATTTCACTACGGGATTTATCGCCTTGATGGCGGATTTCATGCGCATTTTATCGTCAACGGTGTAGATTGCCCCACAAAAATAAAAAATCCACGCATCTCTGCGTGGTTCCGTCCCGGTTGCTCAACGCTCGCTGACGATCTGCTTGGCCGTGCCGAAGATCATGTCATCGACGTCGAAGCCCTTGAAGTTCTCAAACATCATATTGGTTCTCACGCCCCTTTCTCTTTTTTAGTCCAAGGGTATGATAGCATTTTTCTGTCAAGTTTGCAAGCGCGATTTTCAACACATTTCACAAAACTTTTTCATTTGTTTTGTGCTTTTTGCCAGTTCATTTTTCTTGTTTCCCGCTAAAGGCTTGTGGTAAAATGATATGAAACAGTTTCTTTTCGGGAGGCGAGGGAACGCCTATGTATGAATATTCTGCCGGCGATTTTGACGTCGCTGTGATTGGCGCGGGACACGCCGGCATCGAGGCCGCGCTGGCAAGCGCACGGCTGGGGCGGAGGACGATCTGCTTCACCATCAACCTTGACGCCGTGGGCAATATGCCCTGCAATCCCGCCATCGGCGGCACGGGCAAGGGGCACCTCGTGCGCGAGCTGGACGCGCTCGGCGGCGAGATGGCAAGGGCCGCGGATCATGCCTGCATCCAGTACCGGCTTTTGAACCGCGGCAAGGGCCCTGCGGTCTGGTCGCTGCGGGCGCAGGCCGACCGCCGCCGCTATCAGCAGATCATGAAGCACACGCTCGAGCGGCAGGAGAATCTGATGCTCCGACAGGCGGAGATCGTGGAGATCCGCGTGGAAAATGGAGCGGTCGCCGGCGTCGTCACCGCGACGGGCGCGGTGTTCGGCGCGAAGGCCGTCGTTCTCTGCTCGGGAACGTATCTCGACGGACGCACTATCGTGGGCGAATGCATCCGGTCGAGCGGACCGGACGGAATGCACGCGAGCCTTCCGCTCGCCGAGCAGCTGCGCGCGCTGGGACTGCCCTTGCGCCGCTTCAAGACGGGCACGCCCCCGCGCGTCAACGCCCGCAGCGTCGATTTCTCCAAAATGGATCGGCAGGAGGGCGACGCCTACGCGCTGCCGTTCTCATTCACGACCGAGCGCGTTCCCTGCAACCGGGCGGTCTGCTATCTCACCTACACCAACGAGGAGACGCACCGCATCCTCCGCGAGAACCTTGGCCGCAGCCCCATCTACTCCGGCGTGATCGAGGGCGTGGGGCCGCGATACTGTCCGAGCATCGAGACGAAGATCGTACGCTTCGCGGACAAGCCGCGCCATCAGCTTTTCATCGAGCCGATGGGGCTGGACACCGAGGAGCTGTACATTCAGGGCTTTTCCTCCTCCATGCCGGAGGAGGTGCAGGTACAGGCAGTGCATACCATTCCGGGCCTGGAGCACGCGGAGATCATGCGCCCCGCCTACGCCATCGAATACGACTGCATCGACCCCACCGCGCTGAAGGCCACGCTGGAGACGAAAGCCGTTGCGGGGCTTTACGGCGCGGGGCAATTCAACGGCTCGTCGGGCTACGAGGAGGCCGCCGTGCAGGGCTTCGTCGCCGGCGTGAACGCCGCGCGCAAAATAGCGGGACAGACGCCCTTCGTCCTCTCCCGCTCGGAGAGCTACATCGGCACGCTTATCGACGACCTTGTGACCAAGGGCACGAACGAGCCCTACCGCATCATGACGAGCCGCAGCGAGTACCGTCTGCTGCTGCGGCAGGACAATGCCGACCGGCGGCTCACCAAAATCGGCCACGACCTCGGGCTCGTCTCCGACGAGCGCCTTGCCATCGTGGAGGAAAAGTATGCCGCCGTCGCGCGGGAGATCAGGCGGCTTGAACACACCGGTCTGCCCGCGGACGAGACGCTCAACGCGCTGCTGCGAGAGCGCGGCACGGCGGAGATCACGGACGGCAGTCCGCTTATCGCGCTGCTGCGCCGCCCGCAGCTCAGGTACGACGACCTGCGCGCCTTCGATGTCGGCTGTGCCGAGTGTCCGAAGGACGTGGCCGAGCAGGTGGAGATCAGCGTGAAGTACGAGGGCTATATCCGCCGCCAGATGGCCGAGGTCGAGGAGTTCGCGCGGCTGGAGAGCCACCTGCTGCCGGAGAGCATCGACTACGCCGGCATCGACGGCCTGCGCCTTGAGGCGCGGGAAAAGCTCGCCGCCATCCGTCCCCGCTCGCTCGGGCAGGCGGGGCGCATTTCGGGCGTGTCGCCCGCCGACCTCACCGCGCTGATGATCTATCTGGAAAAGGAGAAGCGCCATGAAAATTCTTGACCTGACGCACCGCATCGAGGAAAATATGCCGGTCTACCCGGATACCGACCCGCCGAAGCTCACGCCCTCGAACACCTTCGAGCAGCACGGTTTCCGCGAAACGCTGCTGACGATGGGCTCCCACACCGGCACACACATGGACGCCCCCGCGCATATGCTGCGCGAGGGCAAAACGCTCGACCGATTCCCAGCGGATAAGTACGTCGGCACAGCCTACGTGCTCGACTGCTCCGACCTTGCGGGAAAGGAGATCCCGAAAGCAAGGCTCCTGCTCCACGCGGAGGAGATCGGGGGCGCGGATTTTCTGCTCTTTTACACCGGCTGGGACAAATACTGGGGGAGTGAGGAGTATTTTTCGCCCTTCCCCGTGCTCTCAACCGAGGCGGCGGAGTGCCTTGCCGCTTTTCCGCTCAAGGGCATCGGCACCGACGCCATCTCCATCGACACGATGGACACCGCGGACTATCCGGTGCATAAAGTTCTGCTCGGCGCGGGCTTTGTGAACACGGAGAACCTCTGCAATCTCGCTCCCCTCGCAGGGAAGACCTTTCCCTACGCGACGCTCCCCCTGCGCTTCAAGGACGCCGACGGCTCGCCCGTGCGCGCTGTCGCCATGCTGGAGGATTGAGGGAGAATCACTTCAAAGCCTTATAGGACAGACAGAGCGTCCGCTTTACGGACGCTCTGTCTGCTTTTTCCTCTGCGTGGTGAGCAGACGGACGATGGACGAGACGAGCAGGATCGCGGCGGCGATGCTGCCGGCGATGCCGGCGGTCGCGAAGCCCCTCTGCAAGGCGAGCTGCGTGCTGCCGCTCAGTCCGAGGGACATGGTGTAGTAAATGCCGGCGCCGGGCAGCAGCGGTACGGCGGAAATGACCTGATAGGAGGTGACAGGGTACTTGCGGGCGCGGGCCATACCCTCAGCATAGGCGGCGGCGACTGCCGCGGCGATGAAGTTCGCGCCGTAGGAGCCGAGGCCGAAATGTCCGCACAGTAGATACGTCATCCACGTCACAACGCCGCCGAGCGCGCACAGACAGAGTCCCCAGCCGCGAACGTTGAAGAGGATCACAAAGCCGGTGCAGGCGACGGCGATAGCAACGGCCTGGAACCAGAAGGGATACGAGAGCGTGCTCGCGGTCGTGCGGCCGTAAACGGAGGCGGTAACGTGCCACGCGGCCGCGGTGCCCATAGCAATGGCGAGCGCCGAGAGAAGCACCTGTACAACGCGGTTGATGCCGGAGTTCGTGTCGCCGTAGATGATGTCGCGCATGGAATTGGTGATAAGCAGACCGGGAACAAGGATCATTAACGCGCCGATGATGACCGCGTCCACGTAATCGACCAGTCCAATGGCGGCGGCGAGGTAGGCCGGCACGGCCATAGCAAAGGCGGCTGCAATGGTGCTGAAGAACGGGTTGGCCTCGAGCCTGTCCATCCGACGGGTGACAAAGCCGATGATCAGGCCCATCAGTCCGGCGCAAAGGCTGTCGCGCAGCGTGCCGCCGAACACGGGGCAGAAGCCCGCCGCGGCAAGGAAATTGCCGAGATAATAGACGGGGACGGGATAGGCGCGGCGGGCGGCGCGTGTTTCCTCCAGCCATTGCGCGGCGACAGCGGGATCAGGCGTTTCGGCGCAGATGCGGCGCGAGAGCGCGTTGAGCCGCTCGACCGCGTCAAGGTCGTTGCCGTGAAAGCCGACGCGCTTCATGACCATCAGCGGCTTACCGTTGTCCGCCTCAAGGCTGACCATGACGCAGTTGGGGATCGCGAAGGTCTCGCACTCGATGCCGTAGGCCAGCAGCACGCGGTGCATCGTCTCCTCGATGCGGAAGGTCTCCGCGCCGGCGACGGCCAGCTCGTAGCCGATCTGCGCGGTCATATCCGTTAAAAGATAGTAGTCCATATCAATCACTCCTGCTGCCGTTCTCCCGAACGGTGGGCATTATCTTACTGCGAAAGGCTTCCCCTGTCAAGGAGAGAAAACACCGCCTAAAGGGCGGTGTTTTGTGCGCTGTGACGGTTTTTTTCGGCAAGCTCCAAAAGCGTCTGCCGGAAGCCGTATTTTCCCGCCAGCTCCCGCGCGGCGCGGAGGTTCCCGTCCCCGCGGCGGCGGTTCTTGACGCAGCGGAGCATGAGGTTTTTCGGCGAATGGGCAAAGTCGACGAACTCGATCACGTCCACCGTGTAGCCCATATCTTCGAGCACAGCGGCACGGATGGCGTCGGTCAGCAGGGCGGAAAAGCGCTCCTGCAAAAGCCCGTGGCGCAGCAGCAGGTCGAAGTCGCCGCCCTTGTGAATAGTCGCGTTGACCTCATGCTGGCAGCAGGGCACGGAGAAAATGTGCTTCACGCCCTTTTCCACCGCGTACCAGAGGGCGTAGTCCGTAGCGGTATCGCAGGCATGGAGCGTGACGACCATATCGACGTGCGTGTCGGCAAGCGTGTCGCGCGTGACGTCACTGACGACGAAGCGCAGACCGTCATAGCCGTACTTCTGCGCGACGGCGTTGCAGTGCTCGACCACGTCCTCCTTGAGGTCGTAACCGAGGATGGTGGCCCTGACGCCGCGCTTGACGGTAAAATAGTAGTAGAGGATAAAGGTCAGATAGGATTTACCGCAGCCGAAATCGAGAATGGTGATCTCCTGCCGATCCATCGCGCGGAAGGCGTCGTCCACCAGCTCGATGAAGCGGTTGATCTGCTTATACTTGTCGTACTTCGCCTTGACGATGCGGAAGTCCGGTGTGAACACGCCGAGATCGACGAGCGCTGGGATGTTCTCCCCCTCGGCGAGCAGGTATTCCTTTTTTCGGTCGTGTGAGCGCAGCGCGGCGGCGCGCTGCGCTCCGCCCTTAGCCGTGCATTTGTAGCCGCCGTTCGCGCGGCGGACGTACTGGCGCGTTTCCGTTTCCGTGCAGAGCACGGCCTGACGGTAGAGGCCGTCCAGCTCCTGCGCGAACAGCTCCGGCAGCTCGCCCTTCGTCACGTTGCGGTGCGTGACCTTCTGCCCCTGCTGGTACTCGAGCTGAAAAAAGCCCTTGCCGCGCAGCGTCACCGGACGGACGGTCACCTTCGAGTAACCGGTCCGCGCAAGCGGCTGGGAGAGCACAGCCTTGGTGAGCGTGTCGAGCCGAGCGGCGAGATCGTCTGATACAATGCTCATGCGCCGAACCTCTCTTTCAGGGCGAGATGGGCGGCGTACAGCTCGTTTTTGCTGTAGGTGTTGTTGTCGTCCTTCAGCAAAAGCCTGATGGCCTCCTTTGCGGTGCAGTCATTCTGCACCATGCAGTCCACGAGCAGAGCCTCGGGCGAGGAAACATGCTCGACCTCGGTGATGAGGTAGTCCTCCTCCACCTCGCAGAGAAGGACGTATTCGCCCTTGTCGTAATTTCCCTTGGCGAGGAGCTGGTCGCGCACCTCGGCGGGCGTGCCGCGGAAGGTCATCTCGTGGAGCTTGGTCATGTCGTTGCACAGGCAGAGCTTCACACCGGCGTTCTCCGCAAGAAAGAACTCCACCGCGTCCATGATGCGCTTGGGGCTTTCGTAGAAGCAGTAGGTGCGCGTATCACCGCGGCGCATCAGCGCGAGCGCGCGGCGGCGGTCGGCCGTCTCGCGCGGGAAAAAGCCGAAGAAAAAGAAGGTCGAAAGGTCGAAGCCGGAGATCGACAGCGCCGCGACCGCGGCGCAGCAGCCGGGCACGCCGACCACGCGGATGCCCGCGTCGATGGCGGCGCGGATCAGCTCGTTGCCGGGGTCGGAGATGCAGGGTGTGCCCGCGTCGGTGATGACGGCGATGGATTTGCCCTGCTGAAGCTGCTCGATGAACCACCTGGCCTTGCCGTATTCGTTGAACTTGTGGTTGGCGGAGAGCTGATTGCCGCGGATGCCAAGCTTATTGAGCAACACGACGGAGCGGCGGGTATCCTCCGCCGCGATGATGTCCGCCGTTTCCAATATCTGCCGACCTCGCTCGGTCATGTCGCGCGAGTTGCCGATGGGCGTCGCCACGATGTAGAGCGTGCCGACAGTGTTTTGTTCGTCCATAGCGTTTCTCCTCAGAATAACACGACCTGATCGGGGTCATCGCCGCTGCCGATGGCGCGCAGCTGCTCGGCGTTTTTCTCGCTCAGCGCGTCCGCGACCGCCATCTTACGCAGAATGTTGTGTACCGTTTTATCGAACTCCGTCTCCTCGCGGTAGTCGGCGGGGAAGATGAAATCCACGCGCCCGTCCGCGAGCAGCTTTTCCACGCCCGCGCGGTTGCTTCTCTGGTAGACCGCGATGGCCTGCCCGCCGTAGGCTCGCATCATCTTCATGCAGGGCACGTCGGAAAGCCCGTCGCCAATGTAGATCATGTTGGTGAAGGGCACGCGCTTGGAGTCGTCGGGCATGGAGTCGTTGAGCTCCTTATCGCGGGCGATGTCTAAAACGCCCTTGTTGATGCGGTAGACGAACTGCGTCTTGTTCGTGAAGTTGACGTCGAGCTTCGGCCACGCGGCAAGGCCGCTTTCGTCGTAATAGAACTCACAGGCGTAGATCTGCTTGAACTCATGCGCGATGCCGCTGCCCTCGATGATCTCGCGCAGACCGGAGGAGATGACATAGTGCTCCACCTCCACGCCGAGCGCGTCACCGTAGGCGGTGATGCGCCGAAACCACTCGCGCACACCGGGGAACAGCTCGACCGCCCCGCCCGAGCAGACGAGGTAATCGCGGTCAAGGCGGATGCCCTGCGCGGCGCATTCGCGGATCATGGTGTACATATAGGCGAGCAGACCGTCCATTTTGTTTTCGTAGCCGAAGCCGTTGGCCTTGGCCCAGAATTCTGTCGGCGTGTAGCCGAGGGAGGGAATGAAGGCGTAATCCTCCATATCCGTGGTGCAGAGGGTCTTGTCGAAATCGTAAAGGAAAGCGACGATAGGGCGCTTGGTCATGGTGTCCTCCTGTAAAAAAAGCGGCTCGGAGAGCCGCCTTTTCTGCGAATTTTTATTCTTCGCCGTGGTAGTTGCGGCCGAATTTGAGGTCGCTGAGCTTGATGGCGCGGGTCGCAGAGTCGAGGAAGGGATTGCCCGCCTCGGGCGCTTCCTCCGGTTCTTCTTCCTGTTCCTCCTGCGACGCTTCGGTCTCCGTTTCCTTCGTGAGATCGGGGAGACGGAAGGAGTCCATAATGCTCTTTTCGATCTCGCTGACGTCGGCGGCGGGCTTGGCGAGCTCCAGCGGGGCCGCAGGGGCAAGCTCCGCCTCGGGCAGCTCCTCAAGGAGCTTTATTTCGCGCTCGTAGAGGTCACGGACACGGGCGAGGAAATCCGCCGTTTCCGCCTTGGCGGCGTTCAGACGGCGCTCCTCCTGCGCGACATCGTCGCGCAGCGAACCGATCTTGCGGCCTGCTTCGGCCTCGGCGTTTTCAAGCAGAGACTTTTTCTTTGCCTCCGCCTCCTCGACCATGCTGTTGGCCATCTTCTGCGCGGTCAGCAGGGCAGCGCGCATGGCATCCTCGGTCGAGCGGTATTCCTCGACCTTGTCCACGAGTACCTTCATCTTCGCCTTGAGCGCGGCGTTTTCCTTATAAAGCGAGGTATAGTCGTCGGTCAGCTCGTCCAAAAACTCATCGACCATCGCCATGTTATAGCCGCCCATGACGGCCTTGGCAAAGGCGTGATTGGAAACCTCCTGCGGTGTCAGCATCGTTCAGCCCTCCATCCCTTATAAGTACAGCCCGTTGTTTTCCAGCTCGTCGATCAGGTCGCCCATGATATCGACGTGATAGGGCGTGATGATGTAGGTGTTGGCGGCGACCTTCTTGATCTTGCCCTCGCCCGCGTAGGCGACGCCGGAGAGGAAGTCGATCAGGCGGCGGGCAATATCCTTATTCGTGGATTCGAGGTTGATGACCACCGTGCGCTTTTCCTTGAGATGATCCGCGATCTCGCTGGCGTTTTCAAAACGCTCGGGCTTGACCAGCACGACCTTGAGCTGCGTCGTCGCGTGAATGTTGACCACTTTGTTGCGGCGGTCCTCGTCGCGGTCACGCTCACGGCGGCTGGGGCGCTCGTCGGCAAAGGCGCCCGTGTCGCGGGAGCCAAGCTCGGTGAAGTCGTCCTCGTATTCCTCGTCCTCATCCTCGTAGGGATGCGCCCATTTTTTCAGATCGTCAATGAGTCCCATGGAAAATACCTCCCCGTATCAAAGCGTATAGTGGCGAGCGCCGAAAATCGCCGTGCCGACGCGCACCATCGTCGCGCCGCAGCGGACGGCGTCCTCATAGTCGCCGCTCATGCCCATGGATAATATATCAAGTTTATTATCATACAAACTCGCGTTGATGTCAACATAAAGCGTGTGAACTTTTTCAAAGTAGGGCACGCTCCCGTGCTCGCCCTCCGCCACCGGCGGAATGGTCATCAGCCCGCGCAACGCGACGTGGGAGAGCGTCTTGACCCGCTCGGCGGCGGAGAAGATCTCGGAGACGGCAAAACCGCTCTTGGCCTCCTCTCCGCCAACGTTGACCTCAAGGAGAATGGGCTGGACGATGCCGAGCTTTTCGGCCTGCTTGTCAATGTCCGCAAGCAACTCGTATGAGCCGACGGACTCGATCAGCGCGACCTTGCCGACAACTATCTTCACCTTGTTGCGCTGAAGATGGCCGATGAAGTGCAGCGGCACGCCGTCGTAGGCGTGCTCGGCGAGCTTCTGCGTCATCTCCTGCACGCGGTTCTCGCCGAGCGCGTCGATGCCCGCAGCGATGGCCTCGCGGCAGGCCGCGGCGTCGTTCATCTTACTCGCGCCGACGAGCGTGATCTCCTCCGGCCTCCGACCGGCGGAGAGCGCTGCGGCGGCGATGTTTTCCCGCACCATCTGAATGTTTTCCCGAATACTCATGCTTACTCGATCACCTTTCCATCGTATAGATCGTTTGCGGAGACAATGGCCTCGTCACCGGCGCGCAGCGTGTAGAGCTGACGCAGGCTTTCGCTGTTCGTTTCAATGCTGACAGGCTTGACGAGACAGTAGTCCTCACCCTGCCAAACGACCTCCACCGGCTTGCGGTAGGCGCGCAGATCGATGCGGCAGTACACGCCGCTGCTGCCGTCCGCGTCCACGCGGAGGGCGTTCTTGGGAATGCGCAGGCCCTCGTAGCGTGCGAGGATCAGCTCGACGTTCTGCGCGCGCAGAAGCGTAACGTAGGCCAGATGGCTGTCGCCGCGCAGAACGACCACGGCGCGCCCGCCGTCCTCGCGCCCGATGCGCTCGACGGTGACGTCAAGGTCGAAGTCCACGCCGGTCGCGACGCGCAGACCGACGGTCTGTCCCTTTTGCAGCCGCGCGGCATCCGAAGCGCTCAGCGCGGTGACGAAGCGCCATTCCTCGCCGGAGATGAGCCGTCCGACGGTCGAGCTGACCGGCTCAGGGGCGATGGCGTCATACTGCGCGACGGTCATATTTTCCAGCGCTGCGCTCGTCAGGACGGTCTCGTAGCCGTCAGCGACCGCGCTGTAGGTGCCGGCAAACGGCGCGCGGATGGTCTGCGCGCCGCCCTCCAGCTGGCCGGAGAGCGTGCTGATCTCGGCCTTGAGCGTGTCGATGCGCGCGTCCAGCTCGTCCGTGCCCTCGTAGGCGTATTCGCGCCTGAGAATCGTCGTACGCAGCTCCCCGCCGGCTGTTTCTGCGGTCGTCCAGTTCCCTGCGGCAAGGGCCGCGCGCAGGGTAAAAACGTCCTCAAGAATGTCACCGTCGAGCTTGAGCGCGGTCTCGGCGTCACGGGACACCTCCCGCGCGTAGCGGAGCTGCTCCAGCCGCGACTGGAGCGCGCGGAGCTGGCGGTGATCATTCAGCGCGCTCTCGCTGCGGTAAACGGTCGCGAGCGTACCGCCGGCGTTCACACGCTCGCCCTCAGCGCGTTCCAGCTCCAAAAGCGTCTCGCTGCACGGGATCACCTGCTCGTCGCGCGCAAAATAGCCTGTCGCGGCGATGGTATCCTCGCTGGAATAGGCATAGACGAGCGTGGTGGTCTGCGGATCGACGAAATAGCGGTACGCCTGCACGCTGAAGTAGGCCGCCACGGCAAGGAAGATAAAAACGAAGATCAGCTTTGTCGATAGGGATCGGGTCCTCATAAGCACCTCGGAAAGCTCAGATCATTCCTCCTCTGTTTCCTCCGCCTCGTGCAGGTCGATGGGGCTCAGCGGCGCGATGGTCGAGATCGCGTGCTTGTAGATCATCTGCTGACGCCCCTCGCTCAAAAGAACGACGGTGAAGCAGTCGAAGCCGGTCACACTGCCGCGCATCTGAAAGCCGTTGACGAGAAACACAGTCAGCGGCACGCCCTGCTTGCGGGCCTTGGTGAGGAAGATGTCCTGAAGGTTGGTTGTCTTTTTCATGTTGGATGTACCCTTTCTTTTTATTCGGGCGGCGGGCTGTGCGCGGGCCGTCCGTATAAGGTCAGGATACGCCAAGGTTTGTGAGAATTTCTGTCGAAAATTGTAAAGCGTCGGGAAGATCGCGGGAATTTTTCCGATAGAACCAGTGAATGTCCTTATTCCGCCGCAGCCAGGTGAGCTGGCGCTTGGCGTACTGCCGCGAGTGGAGCTTGATCTCGGCCACCGCCTCATCCTCGCTGCACTCGCCCGCGAGGGCGCCGAGACATTCCTTGTAGCCGATGGCCTGCATCGCCGTTGCCGTGCGCGGCACGCCGCTTTGGAGCAGCGCGCGCACCTCGTCGAAAAGGCCCTGTTCCACCATCTTGTCCACGCGCAGATCGATGACGCGCTTCATCTCCTCGCGGTCGGCGTAAGCAAGGCCGAGGTAGATCGGCGCGTAGCGCGGCGGGACGAGCTTCGTCTCGACGTTGTGCCGCGACAGTGTCTTACCCGTTTCGCGATAGACCTCAAGCGCACGGATGATGCGCTTTTTGTCGTTCGGGTGCAGCGCGGCGGCGCTTTCGGGGTCGATGGCTCGCAGCTCGGCGAAGAGAGCCTCGCCGCCCTCCAGCTCCCAGCGGCGCTCCAGCTCCGCGCGGACCGCGCCGCCAGTCGTGCCGGAGGCGAAGCCGTGCCCGCGCAAAAGCGCGTCGAGATACAGCCCCGTGCCGCCGACCAGTATAGGGAGCTTTCCGCGCGCGAGGATACCGTCCACGCAGGCGGCGGCGTCCAAAGCGTAACGCGCCACGGAATAGTCCTCGCGCGGATCGATCACACCGACCATGTGGTGCGGCACGCCCTGCGTCTCCTCCGCCGTCGGCGCGGCGGTGCCGACGGCCATGCCGCGGTAGAGCTGCATGGAGTCGCAGGAGACGACCTCGCCGGTATGCTGTTTTGCCAGCGCGACGCCAAGTCCGGTCTTGCCGCAGCCGGTCGGCCCGACGACGCAGACAACAGTGGGAATTTCAGGCACGCTTGAACATCCTCTCCAGCTCGTACTTTGTGAGCTTCATGGCTACGGGCCGCCCGTGCGGGCAGAACTTGACCTCGCCCGACTGCACCTTGTCCACCAGAACGCGCAGCTCGCGCTCGTCGCTTTTCCAGCCGCCCTTGATCGCGGCCTTGCAGGCCATCGTGTGCAGCAGCGCGTCGCGGGCGCTCTCGGGGGCGGCGTGGTGCGTTTCGACCAGCCGGCCCGCAAGATCCTCAAGGCTTGCCGCCGCGTCGCCCGCGGAAATGTCGGCGGGCAGGGCGCGGATAAGGATCGCGTCGTCGCCGAACTCCTCACACTCAAAGCCGAACTCGCGCAGCAGCGCGAACTGTCCGACGAGCGCGCTGTACTCCGCAGCGGCGAACTGCGCGACCACGGGCGTCAGAAGCTGCTGCGACATGATGGGTTCAAGGTTCGCCTTATAGCGGTCGAAATTGACGCGCTCGTGCGCGGCGTGCTTGTCGATCAGCCAAACGTTTTTCTCCGTGTCCTCACAAACGATGTAGGTGTCGAGCACCTCGCCGGCGATGCGCCACGGCGCGGGCGGCTCCGGCTCGAGGATAGTCTGCTCCGATTCGGCGGGCGATTCGAGGGCGGTCTGCGGCGCAAAGGCGGGCGCGGCGGGGACTTTTTCCCGCGGTGCGGGCGATATTTCCGGCTTCGACATCTCGGTGCGCGGCATGAACGCCGCCTCGACGACCGGCGGCAGAACGTGTCCGTCCTCCCGCTTTTCCAGCACGGGAGACGGTGTGCGACGGACGTAATCGCTCACGCTCACGCGCCCGCCCAGTTCGCTCGAGGCCGGCGTGACGGCAATGACCGGCGTGTCCCTTTTCGGCTGCTCAGATTTTTTGGCATCGTTCTGCGCGCGCCATTCCTGTGCGCTCATGCTGTGGAAAAACTCCTGCGGCTTCGCCGTGCTCTGCGCCGTCTTCGGTGGCTGCGGCGCAGGCGCGCCGTCGCGGTCGAGTGCGTCGGACGCCGCGTGATAAACAAGGTCAAAGACCTGCTTTTCGTTGAGGAATTTCACAACCGTCTTGGCGGGGTGAACGTTCACGTCCACCATGTCCGCCGGCAGCGTCACGTTCAGCACGCAGCCGGGGAACTTGCCCTTCATCATGCGGTTGGCGTAAGCCTCCTCCACCGCGGCGGTGAGGAGCTGGGACTTGATGAAGCGGCCATTGACGAAAAAGGTCTGCATCCCGCGCGTGCCACGCCCCGCGAGGGGCTTTGTCACGAAGCCGTCGGCGGCGAGCTGACCGTCCCGCCCGCGAACCTCGACGAGCGAGAGCGCAAACTCACGCCCGAGCGCGGCGTAAACGGCGCTCAGGAGCTTGCCGTCGCCGGGGGTGTGCAGCTCCTCGCGTCCGTCCTTGATAAGGCGGAAGGAGACGTCGGGGTGCGAGAGCGCAATGTGCGCGACGAGCCCCGCGATAGCGCTTGCCTCGGCGCGGTCCTGCTTCATGAACTTCAAGCGCGCGGGCGTGTTGTAAAAAAGGTCGCGCACGACGACGCTCGTGCCCTCGGGGCAGCCCGCGGACTCGACGGAGAGCGGCTTGCCGCCGTCAAGGTGCAGCGACGCGCCGCTTGCCTTGCCCGCCTGACGCGAGAAAATATCGAGGTGGGACACCGACGCGATGGCGGCGAGCGCCTCGCCGCGGAAACCGAGCGTATCGATGGCGGCAAGGTCGGCGGCGGTGCGCAGCTTGCTCGTCGCGTGGCGCAGGAAAGCGGTAGGCAGCTCGTCGGGCGCGATGCCGCAGCCGTCGTCGGTCACGCGCAGATAGGTCATCCCGCCGTTTTGCAGCTCAACGGTGACGTTCCGCGCGCCCGCGTCGATGGCGTTTTCCATGAGCTCCTTGACGACGCTCGCAGGGCGCTCGACGACCTCGCCGGCTGCGATGAGGTTGGCGATATGGGGGGATAGCTGTTCGATGTGCGGCATGGTATTCTCCTTATCCGACGATGACCCACAGGGCCAGTGCGTTGACGGTCGCGTGGAGCAGGATGGACGTCCAAAGCGTGCCCGAGCGGTCAAAGGCCCACGCGAATACAAGACCGGGCACGAGGTATTGCAGCATGAGGATAAGATAGCTCCAGTCCCACGCCGAGAGCGCAAAGGTCCAGACGTGCAGGAACGCAAAGAGCAGGCAGGAGACGGCGTAGGCGAGAACCCGGCTCTTCTCCTTCAGGCAGCCGAACACAAGGCCACGGAACAAAACCTCCTCCACAAAGGGGGCGAGGAAGACGACGATGAGCGCCGTCATGCGAGGGGCGGCGTTGATGGAGGCCGCGATGGTCGTGTCGTTGAGGTTGGTGCGCGAATTAAAGAGCACGTTGGCCACGCGGTAGAAAAGCTCGTTCGCGCCGTAGAAGGCCAGAAGGCCGACGCAGAACGTCGTCATCGCGCGGCTCATGCCGCCGAGGAAACGGCTGGTCGTGTGCGCGAGGAACGAGTGGAAAAGCAGCAGCACGATGGCAAAAAGCGCGTAGTAGTAGATGATATTCGCCAGCGACTCGCTGATCTGTGTGTCGAGCAGCACCTCGGCGATGCTGAAAATTTTATTGGCCAGCAGCGGCAGCACAAGCAGGTAGACGATAAAGAAGATCGTACCCGCCACGCGCTCGGTGCGGTCCATGTGGGAGGTTACGGCTTTTTTTGCCACGTCCGTTCCCCTTTCTCTCTTTTGGGGTCAATCCCGGAGCTTCTTCCTGAGGTCGTAGAGCAGCTGCATCGCCTCGATGGGCGACATCGTGTCCGGCTGGGCGCGGCGCAGGGCGTCAAGCGCCTCGGCCTCGCCGATGGCTTCAAGGCTCACCTGCTCGCGCTCCTGCCGCGGCGGGACGTAAGCGCCGCCGTCAGCCTCCATCTCCTCCAATATCTTCTTTGCGCGGGAGACGACCTCCTTCGGCAGCCCCGCGAGCTTGGCGACCTCGATGCCGTAGCTGCGGTCTGCGCCGCCGGGAATGATCTTGCGCAGGAACACCAGCTCCTCGCCGCGCTTTTTGATGGCGATGTTGTAGTTTTTCACACCGGCCAGCTCGCCCTCCAGTCCGGTCAGCTCGTGGTAGTGGGTGGCGAAGAGCGTTTTTGCGCCGAGTTTTCTGCGGTCGGCGCAGAACTCGAGCACCGCGCGGGCGATGCTCATGCCGTCGAAGGTCGAGGTGCCGCGGCCGATCTCGTCGAGGATCAGCAGCGAGTGCGCCGTCGCCTGACGGAGGATCTCCGCGACCTCGCTCATCTCGACCATGAATGTGGACTGCCCGCCGGCGAGGTCGTCGCTCGCGCCGATGCGGGTGAAGATGCGGTCCACCACGCCGATGCGTGCGGCGCGGGCCGGTACGAACGAGCCGATCTGCGCCATGAGCGTGATGAGCGCGACCTGACGCATATAGGTGGATTTACCGGCCATATTGGGGCCAGTGATGATGGCGACACGGTTTTCCTTCTCACCCATGTAGGTGTCGTTGGGGACAAAAAGGGCGTCCTTCAGCACGCGCTCAACCACCGGATGGCGTCCGTCGTGAATTTCAATCACACCGGAGTCGTCCACCACGGGGCAGCAGTAGTTGTTTTTCACCGCGACGCTCGCGAGCGAGGCGAGCGTGTCCAATTCCGCGACCGCGGCGGCGGTCTTCTGGATGCGCTCGGCGTTCGCGCAGACCTCCTCGCGCAGGGCAGAAAACAGCTCGTATTCGAGCGCGTTGTCGCGCTCGCCGGCGGTAAGGATCTCCTGCTCCAGGTCCTTGAGCTCCTGCGTAATGTAGCGCTCACCGTTGACGAGCGTCTGCTTGCGGATATAGGTATCCGGCACCTGATCCTTGAAGGAGTTGGATACCTCGATGTAATAGCCGAAGACCTTGTTGTAGCCGATCTTGAGCGTGCGGATGCCAGTACGCTCTTTCTCCTGCGTTTCAATGGAGGCCAGCAGCCCCTTGCCTCCGGAGAGAATATCGTGCAGACGGTCCACCTCGGCGTTGAAGCCCTTTCGGATGAAGCCGCCCTCGCGCACGGAGAACGGCGGCTCGTCCACAAGCGTTTCCGCGATGCGCGCGGCGACATCCGCGAGCGGGTCAAGCTCACCCGCAAGCTCGCCGAGACGTCCCGTGGTGAAATGCGCAAGCTGCGCCTGCACAGAGGAAAGCTGCTCGATGGAATTTCGCAGCGACACAAGGTCGCGCCCGCCCGCCGTGCCGTAGACGATGCGGCCGATCAGCCGCTCCATATCGCTGATACCGGTCAGGGCGAGGATCAGCTCCTCGCGCGCCATGGTGTCGTTCACCAGCACGCCGACCGCATTCGAGCGGCGCGTGATGGCCGCGACCTCGCGCAGCGGACGCTCCAGCCACGAGCGCAGGCAGCGCGCCCCCATCGCGGTTTTGGTCTTATCGAGCACCCAAAGGAGACTGCCGCGCTTTTCCTTGCCGCGGATCGTCTCCGTCAGCTCAAGATTGCGGCGCGCGGAGAGATCCAGCTCCATGAAGCGGCCCTGCTCGTAGTATTCAAGGTCGGAAATGTAGGAAAGGTCTGTTTTCTGCGTTTCGTGCAGGTAGCTCAGAAGCCCTCCGAGCGCGAGCGCCGCGGCGGGATTGTTGCGCGGCAGGGAGGCGCAGGCGTCCTCGCCGTACTGCGCGAGCACGGCCTTCTCTGCGCCCTTGAGGTCGAAGCGCGCGTCGCCGCGCTCGACGCGGCAGGAGAGCTTGTCCGCAAGCAGCGTTTTAAGCTCCTCATTCGCATACGCCTCCGCGCTCAGCACCGCCTCGGCGGGTGAGAAGCGCGCAAGCTCGTTGCACAGATGCTCCGTGCGGTCGTCGCCGGAAAAGGCGGTGACGTGCGTGTGGCCCGTGGACATATCGCAGAACGCGGCGCCCGCGTTCTGCCCGTCGAGAAAAACGCCGCAGAGGAAGTTGCCGCGCCGGTCGTCGAGACACGCGCTGTCGATCACTGTGCCGGGGGTGACGACGCGGATGATGTCGCGCTTGACAAGGCCCTTGGCGAGCGCAGGATCCTCGGTCTGCTCGCAGATGGCGACCTTGTAGCCCTTGGCGATGAGCCGCGCGATATAGCCGTCGCTCGAATGATACGGGATGCCGCACATCGGCGTCTGCTCCTCGGCGGACTTGCCGCGGTCGCGCGTGGTGAGAACAAGATCCAGCTCGCGCGCGGCAAGCTTCGCGTCCTCGTTAAACATCTCGTAGAAGTCGCCGAGACGGAAAAAAAGGATGGAATCCTTGTTCTGCTCCTTGATCTCAAGGTACTGGCGCATCATCGGCGTGAGGTCTGCCATGTTCGTTGCTCTCTTTCTAAAAAATCAGATCGTAAAGGTCGTGCCGGTCGCCATGTAGGCGAGGCGGCCGCCCAGCTTTTCGCGCAGCCACGCGTAAGCGTCGTCGCCGGTGCAGTGGCCGGTGACATAGCGGGTGTCCTTCAGCGCGCGCAGACGCTCGCCCACCGCGTCCACGAGGGCGCGTGGCTCGCTCTGTCCGAGCGTGGGGTTATAGAGGTGGAACCCCGCGAACACATAGTCCGGCGCGCGGCCCAGGATCTCCTCCGCGCGGTTTAGAATATTTACGATGCCGCTGTGGGCGCAGCCGGCGAAAAGCGCCGTTTTGCCGTTCTCCGTCACCAGCAGATCCTGCTCGTGGCGGAATGCGTCGCGGGGATACTCATTCCCGACCTTTTCGCACAGCGTGGCGTTGGCCTCGCTCAAAAGCTCGTGTGTGCGGATGCCGGAAAAGAGCGTCATCTCATCGTCGATCTTCGTCACGCCCTCGGCCATCACGAAGCGGTCGGCGTATTCGCGTAGCTTAGGATCGAGGCCGATGAACTCGTGCTTTTCCGGTGTGACGACATAGTAATCACCGAATGATTTCTTTTGCAGATAGACCTTCGCCGTCCCGTTGCCCGTCAAAAACGTCAGCAGACCGCCGCAGTGGTCGTTGTGCGCGTGGGAGAGAAAGGCAACATCCACCTGCGTGAGGTCGATACCGAGCGCTTTCGCGTTCTCCCAAAAGGCGTCGCTTGCGCCGGAGTCGAAGAGGATCTTGTGCCGCTCCGTTTCGATATAGAGCGACAGTCCGTGCTCGCAGCGGAGCGTATCGCAGGTGGTCTTATTTTCCAGTAAGGTCGTAACTTTCATCTCGTTTCCTCCGCCGCTCCGTAGAGCGCCCATGTGTTGCTGCCCGAAATTTTTGCCGTGGTGAACTGCCCGATCAGGGCCTTGTCGCCGCGCATACGCACGAGGCGATTGCCCTCGGTGCGCGCGGAAAGAGGAAAGTCCGCGTCGTCGCTCTCGCCCTCGACAAGCACGCGCACGGCTTCGCCGATGTAGGCGGCGTGTTTTTCCGCGCTGATGGCGTTCTGCGCGTCGCAGAGCGCGTCGAACCATTTCTGCTTTTCCGCGCGCGGGGTGGGATCGTCCATTTTCGCCGCAGGCGTTCCGGGGCGGGGGGAGAAGATAAAGGTAAAGAGTGCGTCGAAGCGCACCTCATTTACAAGGCTCACAGTGTCCATCGCCTCCGCCTCCGTTTCGCCGGGGAACCCAATGATCACGTCGCTCGTGAGCACAAGGTCGGGCATGACGCGGCGGGCATAATCGATCAGCTCCAAATAGCCCGCGCGGGTATAGGGACGGTTCATTGCCCGCAGCACGCGGTCGTTCCCGCTCTGCACAGGCAGGTGGAGCTGATGGGCCACATGGCGGCTCGCCGCCATCGTGTCGAAGAGCTTTCTCGTTGCGTCCTTGGGCTGGCTGGACATGAAGCGCAGCCAGTAGTCGCCGCCGATCTTATCGATCTCCGCGAGGAGGTCGGAAAAGTCATAGCCGGTGCCGAGGTCCTTGCCGTAGCTGTTGACGTTTTGGCCGAGGAGCGTGATCTCCTTATATCCCGCCGCGACCAAAGCGCGCACCTCGCGGACGATCTGCTCCGGCTCGCGGCTGCGCTCGCGCCCGCGGACGTAGGGCACGATGCAGTAGGAGCAGAAGTTGTTGCAGCCGTATATGATGCTCACCCACGCGCTCACACCGCCGGCGCGGTAAACTGGGATATCCTCCGCGATGCGGCCCGGCTCGTCGTCGATGGAAAAGACGCGGCCGCGCTCGGTGTAGGCGCGGTATAAAAGCTCGGGGAATTTCCACTCCGCCTGCGGGCCAAGCACAAGATCGACGTGTCGGTAGCTTTCTTTCACCTTTTCCGCCACGCGCGGCTGCTGCGCCATGCACCCGCACAGGCAGATGATTTGATCGGGGTTCGCCGCCTTGGTGTGCGTGAGCTGGCCGAGCATCCCGTAAACGGTCTTTTCCGCGTTTTCGCGGATGGCGCAGGTGTTCATGAGCACGATGTCGGCGCGGGCGGTATCGTCCGTAAATTCACAGCCCATCTCGCGCAGCATCCCCATCAGCCGCTCGCCGTCGGCCACGTTCTGCTGGCAGCCGTAGGTGTGGACGTAGGCCAGCGGCTTCGCCGCGCGGCGCTCGTGCAGGGCGCGCACCCTGTCCATATATTCCCTCTGCCGCGCCGTTTCTTCGGCGCTGACCAAAACCTTTTCACGTTCCACAGGGCGATCCTCCGAGTTGATATACTTTAACTAATGAATTATAGCACAAAGCGCACGCGCTGACAAGATGAAGCGGAAATTTTATCGCACGCCGTTTTATTGCGCTTTTCCCCAAAAGCGGGAGATTTTTGTGCAAACTTTGTGCGTCCCGCTCTTGCAATCGCGCCGCCGGCATATTATAATTATTTATTGAACCTATCTATATTTTTTACAACGAAGGAAGGGCCTGTCTATGAACCTTTGGCATGATGTCACGCCGAACCGCGTGCGCCCCGAGGACTTTCTCGCCGTTATCGAAATCGAAAAGGGCAGCAAGAACAAATACGAGATGGATAAGGAGACCGGCGCTCTGCGTCTCGACCGCATCCTCTACACCTCCACGCATTATCCCGCAAACTACGGCTTCATTCCCCGCACCTGGGCGGATGACGGCGACCCGCTGGACGTTCTCGTGCTCTGCTCGGAGTGCATCCGTCCCATGAGCTTGGTAGAGTGCTACCCCATCGGCGTGATCTCCATGGAGGACGGCGGCGCTTTGGATGAGAAGATCATCGCCATCCCTTTCCAGGACCCCACCTATAACAGCTATCAGGACATTTCCGAGCTGCCCGAGCACGTCGCCAGCGAGATCAAGCACTTCTTCCGCGTCTACAAGAGCCTTGAGGGCAAGGAGACCGTGGTGAGCGACGTACTCAGCCGCGACGAGGCCGTGAAGATCATCGTCAAGTGCCAGAACGCCTATATCGAGAAATACTGCCGCTGAACACATAAGGCAAAAAAGGAAGGTCTTGCGCGAAGCAAGACCTTCCTTTATTTCGCCGGCAGGGAGTCGTCCTCATCGATCCACTGCTGCACGGGCACGACCTCAAACTCCGTTTCCGTGCGGCGGATGACGACCTTTTCCAGCCCCGCGTTGATGACCTGACGTCGGCACATGGCGCAGCTCGTCGCGTCGCCGAGCAGCCTGCCGGTGCGCGCGTCGCGACCGACAAGGTAGATCGTTCCGCCGACCATGTCGCGCCGCGAGGCGGAAATAATGGCGTTCGCCTCGGCGTGGACGCTGCGGCAGAGCTCGTAGCGCTCACCGTGCGGGACTTGCAGCTCCTCGCGCGTGCAGAAGCCGAGATCGACGCAGTTTTTGCGCCCGCGGGGCGCGCCGTTGTAGCCGGTGGAGATGATCTCGTCGTTCTTGACGATGATCGCGCCGTAGACCCGCCGCAGGCAGGTCGCGCGTTCGAGCACCGTTTCGGCAATGTCGAGGTAGTAGTTTTCCTTGCTGATGCGCGCCATAGTGATGCCTCCTTGTAATTTTTATTCGTTATTATACGCCTTGTAGATCAAAAATCGGCGTGTATTCCTCTTTCGCGCTGGACAGCTCCTGACAAAAGCCGTCCGTGATGCCGCAGTCGGTCATGTACCGCACCGCCGCGCGGTACTCCGCGTGGTTGAGCCGCCGCGCGAGCGCGCCGGCCGCGCCCGGCTGGGGCGTGTACTGGCTCATGAGCGAGAAAAGCACCGTATGCGGCGGGAAGTGCGCGGCAACGTAGTCGATGACCGCCTTAGTGTTCTCAAGCTGTCCGGGCAGGACGAGGTGGCGGATGATAACGCCGGAGCTCATCAGCCCGTCGTCTCTGATACGGTACGGCCCGACCTGCCGCAGCATCTCGTCGATGGCTGCGGCGGCAGCAGGGAAGTAGTCGGGCGCTTTGCTCAACTCCCGCGCGGACTTTTCCCGCGCGCATTTGAGGTCGGGGAGATAGATCTGCACCTTGCCCGCAAGCGTCCGGAGCGTCTCCGCGCGCTCGTAGCCGCCGCTGTTCCACACGACTGGCACGGGGAGCGGCTCGGCAAGCGCTTCCAATATCCATGGTGTAAAGTGCGTGGGGCTTACAAGGTCGATGCAGTGCGCGCCCTGCGCGATCAGCTCGAAGAATATCTCCCGCAGACGCGCGGGGGTGATGGGCTTGCCGAAATTCTCATGGCTGATGCTGCCGTTCTGGCAGAACACGCAGCCGAGGTTGCAGCCGGAGAAAAACACGCAGCCCGCGCCATTCGTGCCGCTGAGCACCGGTTCCTCCCAGCGGTGGAGCATAGCCTTCGCCGCGACGAGGCCCGCGGGCATACCGCACACGCCCCCGCCGCGCGTTTCCGTGCGCTCCGCGCCGCAGCGGCGCGGGCAGATATTGCAGACCATCAGTCGCCCGTCCCCTGTCCGTTGAAGTCGGGGCCGAGGTCGCCGGCCATCCAATGACGGCGGCACAGGCCGATGTACTGGTCGTTCGCGCCGAGCACGACCTGCTCGCCCTCCTTGAGCACCTTGCCGTTCGCGTCGAAGCGGGCGTTGAAGGCCGCCTTTTTGCCGCACCAGCAGATGGTCTTGACCTCCTCTAACTTGTCCGCCATCACGAGCAGCTCATAGCTGCCGGGGAACAGCTCGCCGCGGAAGTCCGCGCGCAGGCCGTAGCACATGACGGGGATGCCGCAGTCGTCCACCAGATGCACGAGGTACATGACCTCCTCGCGCGTGAGGAACTGCGCCTCATCGACGATGATGCAGGCATTTTGTTTAAGCTCGTCCTCGCTCATCGCGCGCATCTCGTGGAAGTAAACGCAGGGGTACTCCAATCCGATGCGCGAGTGGACCATGTGGTCGCCGTCGCGCGTGTCGAGCTGCGGCTTGCAGAGCAGCGTTTTCTGCCCGCGCTCCTCGTAGTTGAATCGCGCCATGAGCGCGTTCGCGGTCTTGCTCGACCCCATCGCGCCATATTTGAAGTAAAGCTGTGCCATGGTCTATCCTCCCTGTTGTGCGTCGAGCGCGCGCAGCGCCGCGCCGTAGTAGTATCGAAAGGCGGAGGGGATCGCCGCAGCCTGAAGCGCAGCGGCGTCCGCCCAGAGAAATCCGTCGTCCTCGCCCGTGACTTCGGCGGAATAGCCGTGCATATCCCACTCGACATGGGTGAAAATATGCTTCACCGCGCCGACGGGCGCGAACGTCCGCGCGGTCAGCCCCCACTGCGCGAGCGTGACAGCCGCGCCGGCATCGTCAAGGTTGCCGGGGGCGTTCGGAAACTCCCACAGCCCCGCGAGCAGTCCCCGGGCGGGACGCTTGCGCAGGGCGATCCGCCCGTCCCGCAGGAGCAGGAACACCATGCGTTCCTCGACGCGGCGCGGCTTTTTCGCCGCGCGCACAGGCAGTACATCGGTCATGCCGTTTTGATACGCCGCGCAGAGGGCGCGGGCGGGGCATTTTTCGCACAGCGGCACACCGTTCGGCAGACACACCGTCGCGCCGAGATCCATCATCGCCTGATTCCACTCGCCGGGGCGGTCACGGTCGATGCTCTCGGCAAGCATCGCGCGGAAACGCTTACGCACCTTTGCGTCCGTGACGTCCTCCGCGATGCCCGCAGCGCGGGCGGCGACGCGCAGGAGGTTGCCGTCCACCGCCGGCTCCGGCGCGCCGAAAGCAATGGACGCGATGGCGCTGGCAGTGTAGTCGCCAATACCGGGGATCTTCATCAGCTCCTCACGCGCGCGGGGAAACGCGCCGCCGTATTCGCTCACGAGGATCTGCGCCGCGCGGCGCAGATTTCGCGCGCGGGAGTAGTAGCCCAGCCCCTCCCAGAGCTTGTTGAGCCGCTCCTCGCTCACCTGCGCGAGCGCGAAAACGTCGGACAGCTCCATCATAAAGCGGGCATAATAGCCGAGCACCGCCTGCACGCGCGTCTGCTGGAGCATGATCTCCGACACCCAGACGCGGTAGGGATCACGCTCGCCGCGCCACGGCAGAACGCGCTTGTGCAAGTCGTACCACGCCAGCAGCGGCGCGGCGAGGGCATTGAGTCTTTCCTGTTCGTTCATCCTTCTCCTATCGGTCAAAGCGCGCGGCGAAGCCGCAGCGGCGGCAGAGGGGTTCGGTCGGACTTCTGCGCGAAAATCCCTCGCGCAGCGCGCGGGCGCGCGGGCTGTTCAGAATTTCATCGAGCGGCTGCGTGAAAAGGTTCCCGAGCGCGACGTCGCCCTCGTGGTCGAGACAGCACGGCACCGCCGTGCCGTCCGCAAGCACGCCGAGCTGATCGCGCAGACCATAGCAGAACTGTGTGCCGCGCTCTTCGACGTCAAGGTCGGGCCAATCGAATTTCTTCGCGCGCTCGAGGTAAATGTTATCCCGCAGGCGGAAGCTGCCGCTGCGCGGCTGCGGCCATTCGCCGGGGCATTTTTCGCGCAGGAACGCCTCGATCGCGCCGTTGCGCGCCTCCGCGCCGCCCTCGTTCCACAGCCGCAGCGCAACGATGACGCCCTGCGTGGCGGCGCGGTCGGCAAAGACCCAGACCTCTTCCAAATACCGCCGCTCGCGCTCCGGTGCGCCGCCGTTCCCCTCAAAGCTGTGGAGCGAGACGCTGACCTTATGGAGCGCGGGGGCCGCGAGCAGCGTTTCCGTCTGCCGCGCAAGGAGCGTACCGTTCGTCGTGATGCAGACCTTCATCTCCCGCGCGGCGGCAAGAGCGAGCAGTTCAGCGAGCTGCGGGTGGCTCAGCGGCTCGCCCATGACGTGCAGATAGACGTAGGAAACGCTGCCCTGCAATTTCCCCAGCACGAGGTCGAACTCGGCGGGAGACATCGTGCGCGGCGCGCGAGACGTGCCGGGGCAGAAGGCGCAGCGCAGATTGCAGCGGTTCGTGATCTCAATGTACGCTTTTTTTAGCATCGCCGTTCTCCCCGCCCGTATTTTTTTCAGTATAGCACAATGCCGCGCCCTTGCCAATACAGAGTTTTTCTGCTACAATGGCGACACATGAGCAAAAGGAGTCCTTTCCATGAAGATCACATTCATCGCCCACAGCGCGTTCCTCGTCGAGTGGGACAGGTTCTATACGCTTTTCGACTACGTTTACGCGCCGGACTACACCGGCACGCTGCCGCCGCTCGACCCCGAAAAGCCGTTGCTGGTCTTTTCCAGCCACAGCCACGAGGATCACTTCGACGCGAAGATCTTCGGCCTGCTGGAGCAATACCCGCTCACGCGCTTTTTCGTCTCGCGCGACACGCGCCTGACCGAGCGCAAGCGCAATCTTCTCAATATCTCCGATGAAGCCTTCGCCCGCACGACCGTCCTGCGGCCGGACAGCCTGCTGCTCACCGAGACCGCGGGCGAGGAGCTGAGCATCCGCGCCATCAAGTCCACCGACATTGGAAACGCCTATCTTCTGCGCTGCGAGGGGAGGATGGTCTACCACGGCGGTGACCTGAACTGGTGGCATTGGGAGAGCGAGGGCAAGTCCTACTGCAACGACATGGCGGTGCACTACAAGGCCGCCGTCGAAAAGCTTGCCGCCGCCGTGCGCGACGAAGCGTCGGACAATGGCATCGCATCGGAGATCACGGCCGCGATGGCGCCGCTCGATCCGCGTCTGGGCGAGGGGGCCGAGGGGCTTGGGCTTGAATGGCTGCTCAAGAACGTCGAGATCCTTCACGCCTTCCCCATGCACCTGTGGAAGCATTTCGAGGCCATCGGCCGCTTCTGCGCGGCACATCCCGCGCTCGCGGAGCGCGTTGTGCGCATCACCGCTGACGGCGAAGCATTCGAGATATAAAGGCAGAAAAAGCCGCCCTGTCGGGCGGCTTTTCTTTATGTTTTTATGCCTTTAGCAGATAGCTGCCCTCGGCGGGCGCTTCGCTCAAAATGGGCACCAGCTCGGCGTCATAAGGCTCCAGCGCCGCGGTGAGCGCTGGGAGCTGCTCCGCCGTGGTCTCCACATAGATGCGGTCAAACGCACCGGCCAGCGCGGCAAGGTCCTGTCCCGCCGTCTCGTTCCCGCCGGCGAGCACCGTCGCCGCGTCGAGCTGCACGGAAAGGCGGACGCCGTATTCCTCCGTGCCGCTGCGAAGCGCGGCGGCGAGCTGCGCGAGCGCGGCGCTCTTTGAGACCGTGCGCGCGGACTCGTCAATGTTGTTCAGCCTTCCGCGGGTGGGATAGCTGAACTCGTCGAAGAGAAGCTCGTCAAAGCCCAGCTCCGCGCATTCCCGCGCGATGGAGACGATATACGCCCGCGCGGCGGACTTCTCCGGCGCGAGGTAAAAGGTGCTGTCGGGATTGTACCAGATATAGCCGGGGTAGTTGAGTTGAAGCACGCCGGCGTCGGTCATGTGCGCGAAGGCGTAAAGGCTGTCGTGCGTGGCGTTGATGCGGGCAATGGTGTAGACCCCGTTTCCGGTCAGGGCTTCAATAACAGCGTTCGCGCCGCTGCCGCCCTTGACGGCGTTGACGTCGATGGCGTCCTGCAGGGCGGACGCATACAGCAGCTCGCCCCGTGCGTTCTTGACGCGCAGCGCGACGGCGTTCGCGTTCTCGGGAATCGCGGCAAGGGCCGCATCCGTGCTACCGCGCAGAACGCTTTCGCTCAGCTCAACGCCGTGCAGCTCCGTAAGCTCCGGCTTGACCGGCTCCTCGGGCTCGTCAACGACGAGCTCGGGAGCGCTGTCCGGTTCGCCCGGCGTCTGCTCCTCCACACGGTCGGGGATGGAGGGCTGCTCGACCGGCTCCCCGGTCTGCTGTTTCCACGGCAGGTCAAAGCGGACGCTGCCGTCGGAGCCGTACACTGCGTAGCGCTGCAAGAGCAAAAAGCCGACCGCGGCCAGCAGGATCAGGCACAGGATGACAATCAGAATGATCTTCCCCGCGCCGGCCTTGCCGTGATAGCTGTGGTATCCCTTTGTCGATGGCATTCGTCTCACCTGCCTTTTTATACTGCACGGACATTCTACAAGCATAAGAAAAGAAAATCAACAAAAATTCGTAAATTTTTGTTGATTTCCGTCGATTTTTATTTTCAGCCCTCGATGGCGTCGAGCAGACCGACGCGGCGCTCGTGGCGACCGCCCTCAAAGGCGGTGGAGAGGAACACCTCAACAATGCGCTCGGCCATGTTCTTTCCGGTCATGCCCGCGCCCATCGCGAGCATATTGGCGTTGTTGTGGCGGCGGGTCATCTCGGCGCTCAGCGGCTCGCTGCACAGCGCGCAGCGGATGCCTCTGACCTTGTTCGCCGCGATGGAAATGCCGATACCGGTGGTGCAGATGACGATACCGCGCTCGCACTCGCCGCTTTGCACCTTGCGGGCCGCGGCCTCGCCGAAGATGGGATAGTCACAGCTGTCGGTAGAGTAGGTGCCGCAGTCCACGACCTCATAGCCCTTGGACTCTAAAAACGCCTTGATGTGCTCCTTGAGGGCGTAGCCGCCGTGGTCGCAGCCGAGAGAAATTTTCATGGTTTGTTCTCCTGTCGTTAAATTTTGTGGAAAATGGGTTTCTTCTGTTCGTAGGTCGCGAGGTAGCGCAGACCGCAGTCCTTGAGCAGCTCCTCCCGCTCCTCCATCACGCAGGAGATATGCTCCGGCGTGTGCGCGTCCGATCCGAGGGTAATTAGCTCGCCGCCCAGCTCGTGATAGAGTTTGAGCCATTTGCCGTCCGGCAGGGGACGTCGGCCGCGGTTGGTGTTGCACTCGATGCCGATGCCCTTTTCAATGGCGCGGCGCAGCACGTGGCGCATCTGCTCCTCATAGCGGTCGAAGTCCAGCTCCACGCCGCACAGCTCCTTCGCCCAGCGCAGCGGGAGGGTGACGTGCCCGATCACCTCGAAGCGGCCCCAGTCGAGCAGCTTTTCCAGCTCGTTGAAGTAGCTCTCGCAGGCGGCGTACCACACCGCGGGATCGGCGCTTTTGATCCAGGTAAGGTCGTTGACCTCGCCCGAGGCCGTGCGGTAGCAGTGGACGGAGCCGATGGTGAAGTCCAGCGGCGGCGCGTCGTCCAAAAAGCTGTCCGCCACGTCGGGCGCAAAGGCGCACTCGCCCAGCTCCGCGCCCATGTGCAGCCTGATCTTCTCGCCAACGGTCTCCTGCGCCTCCCGGAACTGGCGCAGCATGGACGGCCAGTCGTAGCTGTGCTTTTCAAGCGGCGGCTCGTTCCAGCGGTTCCACGGCAGCGGCTCGACGTGATCGGTAAAGCACAGATCATCCACGCCCAGTTTCACCGCGGCCTCGGCCATCTCGCGCATGGTGTTGTGCCCGTCGGGCGAGACGGTGGAGTGACAATGGTAATCGGTGATAAAGCGTCCGTTTCTCATAGCTTGAATTTCCCGAAGAAGCTCTTGCGCTGCTCGTAGTTGCTCTCGCCGAGCGTGTCGCTGAACTTCCGCAGGGCCTCCTTCTGCTCGCGGCTGAGGTTGCGCGGTGTTTCGATGTAGACGGTAACGTACTGGTCGCCGCGCGCGCGGCCGTTGAGCCCGGGAATACCCTTGCCCTTGAGGCGGAAGGTCGTGCCGCTCTGCGTCCCCTCGGGGATGGAGTACTTCACCTTGCCGTCGATGGTCGGGATCTCCAGCTCCGCGCCGAGCACCGCCTGTGTGAAGGTGATGGGTGCCTCGCACAGAACGCTCGTGCCCTCGCGGCGGAAGATCTCGTGCGGGCGCACGGTGACGGCGATCAGCAGATCGCCCGCCGGGCCGCCGTTCCTGCCGGCGTTGCCCTGACCGCGCAGGGAGATGGTTTGTCCGTTGTCGATTCCCGCAGGAATGGTGACCTTGAGCGTCTTGCGGCGGCGGAGCTGTCCGCTGCCGTGACAGGCGGAGCAGGGTTGATGGATGATCCTGCCCTTACCGCCGCAGCGTCCGCAGGGCGCAGAGGTGGACATGAAGCCCAGCGGCGTCTGACGTCGCTGCTGCACCATGCCGCTGCCGCGGCAGTCGGGGCAGACCTCGGCGGTCGTGCCCTTGGCGCAGCCGGAGCCGCGGCAGGTATCGCAGACCTCGACGCGCTCAATGCTGATCTCCTTCTCGCAGCCGAAGGCGGCCTCCTCAAAACGTATGGTCACACTCGTGCGCAGGCTCTCGCCGCGCTGCGGCGCGTTGGGATTAGCCCGCGCGCCGCCGAAGCCGCCGCCGAAGAAGCTGCCGAAGATGTCGCCGAGGTCGCCGAAGTCGAAGCCGCC
>CAVKBJ010000092.1:2016-4297 GCA_963654505.1 Lachnospiraceae bacterium | reverse complement strand
GCCGAAAACGGCGAAAACTTGCTCATTCCGCTGCGTCTCCTCTTCCCACCGAAGCCGCTTCGCTATGCTTCGGCGGGAACCCTGTTTTTCTGCCAATAACCGCCTGATCTGCGGTGTTACTCGACCTCGGTCACAAGATCGCACACAGCGGCCCACAGGGGGCGCTTTGGATGGGGGCGGTATCACTACCCTCGGCGTGAGCTGCGTGTTCACAAACATCCCCTGCCCAGGTTTTAAAATGGCGTACCTTGCCGCTTTTGCGGCTGTGCCAAACGCCAGAACTATTCTGCGTTGCCTGGATTTCATAGCGGTTCTTTATCATTGATTTCAGCGGCGCAGGATATGCGTGTCTATTGCAATACGAGATTGTTCAAATTCTGTGTTCTGCACAATCAATTACAGACGGCCCACGTCCGCTTTCACACTCGAAAGTGAGTACACACTCGACCTCGCCCGTAAGATTGCACACAACGGCTTACACGCGCAAACAAGGGTGTTTTCGTGTGCGGCTGCCCTGCTTGCAGGGATGGGCGAAAATTGATCTGAGAACGAAGAGACTCGGACCTGCGATGGCGCGCCGCGGCGCGTCATCGTCAGTCCGAGTCGCCGCGACCCCGCCGGGCTGCGTAGCCCTGTTTTCACTCTGCCGATGTTTTGCCCTTTGTGCTGAATAAGCTGCAAATTCGGCACTTGCAAGATGGGGTGCTATCACTACCCTCAGCTTGCGCCGCGCGTTCCCCAAACCCTGTGCGCGCAGATGTCAGAACTACTTACTTTGCCGTTTTTCGTTGCTGCGCTGATTCGCAGGACTGCTCTGCGGCAGGTTTTACCGCAGACCCCTATCATTGATTTCAGCGGCACAAAACCCGTTCGCTTGTCTGCCATCGAAAAATGTTCTTTTTTGAAAAATTCTCTTGACTCTACAACTGTTATAGAGTTTATAATGACAAACGTCATTAAACGCAAAGAAGGAACAAGCGCAATGGAAAAGAACCTGACCACCGGCAGCGTATTCAAAAGTGTTATTCTATTCTCGCTGCCATACTTACTCTCGTATTTTTTGCAGACGCTCTACGGCATGGCCGACCTCTTTATCATCGGGCAGTTCGAGGGCGTTGCCAGCACGACCGCAGTCTCCATCGGCTCGCAGGTCATGCACATGCTCACGGTGATGATCGTGGGGCTTGCGATGGGTACGACCGTCAGCATCGGGCAGGCGGCCGGCGCGGGAGACCGGAAGCGCGCGGCGCAGAACATCGGGAACACCTTGGTTCTGTTCATGGCGGTCTCCGTCACGCTGACGGTGGTTCTGCTGCTCCTTGTCCGCCCCATCGTTTCCGTTATGTCCACGCCAGAGGAGGCGGTCGGCGGCACCGTCGCATATCTGACCATCTGCTTCATCGGCATCCCGTTCATCACGGCGTACAACATCATCAGCTCCATCTTCCGCGGCCTTGGCGACAGCAAAAGCCCGATGTACTTTATCGCGGTGGCCTGCGCCGCCAACATCGGGTTGGATTATCTCTTTATGGGGACGCTGCATCTTGGACCCGCGGGCGCGGCACTTGGCACAACGCTTTCTCAGGCAATTAGCGTTGTTGTCTCATTGGTCGTCATCGTGAAGCGAAAAAGCATCGCGCTGTGCAGAGATGATTTCAGAGTGTATCGTCCCGTGATGCGGAACCTGCTTTCCGTCGGCGTTCCGGTGGCATTGCAGGACGGCTTTATACAGATCTCCTTTATCCTCATTACCATCATCGCCAACCGCCGCGGACTGGCGGACGCTGCCGCGGTGGGCATCGTGGAGAAGATCATGAGCTTCCTGTTCCTGATCCCGTCCTCCATGCTCTCCGCTGTTTCCGCCATCGGCGCGCAGAACATCGGCGCGGGGAAGCCTAAGCGCGCGGTGGGGACGCTGCGCTGTGCCGCATTGCTCGCCTGCGGGTGCAGTTTCATGATCGTGGTGGGCGTTCAGTTTGCCGCCGAGCCGATCGTCGCGCTGTTTACCGATTCGGCCCGAGCGGACGGCGCGGAGGTCGTCCGCCTTGGCGGACAGTATCTGCGCGGCTACGTCTGGGACAGCTTTCTTGCCGGGGTCCAGTTCAGCTTCAGCGGCTATTTCTGCGCCATCGGACGCTCCGGCTTCTCGTTCCTGCACAACGCGCTCTCCATCGTCTGCGTGCGCATCCCGGGAGCGTTCCTCGCCTCAAAGCTCTTTGCCGACACGCTTTTCCCCATGGGGCTTGCTTCGGCGGCGGGCTCGCTCTTCTCAGATATCGTG
>CAVKBJ010000092.1:0-2006 GCA_963654505.1 Lachnospiraceae bacterium | reverse complement strand
TTTTTGCCCTGCTCATGCGGAGGGCAAAATACAATCGAAGGGAGAAATAAAGAATGGATGCGAAGCTCTTTTCCATCGGCGATATGGCGCGGCTCTTTCACTTGAGCGTCAGCAGCATCCGCCACTACGAGAGCATCGGTCTCATCACGCCGGAGTATGTGGACTCCGCGACCGGCTACCGCTATTACGGCCCGCGGCAGTTCGAGCTGTTCAACATCATCCGCTACCTTCGAGCGCTGGACATGCCGCTCGACGAGATCGCAGATTTCCTGCACGGACGCGAGGTGGACAGGATCGAAGAAAAGCTGTGCCGACAGAAAGCGGTCGTTGCGGAAAAGCAGCGTGAGCTTGCCCGTATCGAGCGCAAGATCGACGCCCAGCTGCAGCGGCTGCGCGACGCGCAGAGCGCGGCGCTGGGCAGCATCGAGGTCGTCCACGTGCCGCCCTGCCGCATCTTCTGGACGGAGAATCACCTCGCGGTGCAGAATACAGACGATGCGGAGCTGTCCACCAGCCGCCTTGCCGCGGCGCAGACCGAGGCGATCGTCTTTCTCGGTAAGGTCGGCTTCAGTATTTCCGAGGAGCATCTCAGAAAAAAACAGTATGACCGCTACGACGGGGCGTTTCTGCTTTTAGATGAGGCCGACCGCTTCGACGGAGAGTTTCTTGCATTGCCGGAAACGCTCTGCGTCCGTGTCCGCTTCCGTGGACACCACCTTCAGTCTCCCGAGCAATACCGAAGGCTGGAGCGGTTCATGGCGGAGCATCGTCTGCGGCTCTCCGGCTTTTCGCGTGAGAGCACGCTCATCGATCAGGGCCTTACCAGCGACACCGAAAAGTTTGTGACCGAGATCTGTATCCCGGTCAAGTGTGAATGATCGGAGGAACGGAATATGAAATTCATTGTGGAAAAAGAGATTTTTGAAAAGCTGCCGAATGCCTGCTTTGGCGTTGTAATGGCGAAAGGTATTGACAACAGTAAGACGTACCCAGAAGTTGACCGGCTCTTGGACGAGAGTATCGGGGCTGCGGCGCAGCGCTTTAAGGGCAAAAAGGTCAAAGAGGAGCCGGATATTCTGCCGTATCGGGAGGCGTTCCATGCGCTGGACGTCAATCCCAATAAGTATCTCTGCTCGATTGAAGCTCTGTTTACCCGTATTGCGAAGGGGAAGGGAATGCCCCATATCAACCCGGTCGTGGACTTGGGGAATGCGATCTCTCTGAAGTACACGCTCCCGATGGGCGCACACGATTTGGGTGGAAGCGGCGAGGATATTTGTATCCGCCTTGCACAGCCCGGGGACACCTTTCTCCCGTTCGGCGGCGACGCCGAGGAAACGCCGGACAGCGGCGAAGTTGTTTATGCCGTCGGGCATCAGGTGCGTACCCGCCGATGGACTTGGCGGCAGAGCGAACACGGTAAAATTACTCCGGCATCCACAGACATTTTCTTTCCCATCGACGGCTTTACGGATCTCAACCGGGAGCAGGTGCTTGCCGCACGGGAGGAACTGCAAGCACTTGTAAAGCAGATCTTCGGCTGCGAAGCGGCTGTGGGATTTGTAGACGCCGATCACTCGGAAATGGAGCTGTGAGCGGGTGTTTTCCTCGATTGCCTTTTTCAATTTCTCTTTGACCTCCTTCTGCGTTTTGCCGAGGACGTTCTTGATGATGGCTTGGTCGGTCTGCGAAGTGTGACCGACGGTGTATCGCCCCTCCCAGCGTCCGGCCTTTGAAAAGCTGTCAGCCACCCTCGATGGATATCGGCAAAGTCTGCTTTGGCAACATGGAGATCTTCGTTTGACGCACACGCCGCCGTTGACCCACTTTTGACCCAGAATAGGAAAAAAGCGGGCGGGGCTAAACGGAGACAACGGAAAGTTTCCCGAACAAAGCACGCTGAACAGGGCAAATCGGAGCCGAAATGGCTCCGATTTGCCTTTGAGACAACCTACGGACCAGAAGGCCGGGGGTTCGAATCCCTCACGGCGTACCAAAACTCCTCG
>CAVKBJ010000091.1:0-2250 GCA_963654505.1 Lachnospiraceae bacterium | reverse complement strand
CTTGAGCTTGGGCAGCAGAATGGTGTCGTCGGGGCCGATGAGGGTGTCGGCCATCGGCGTCTCCGCCCAGTTGACGCCCGCGTCGAACGCGTCGGCGAGCGTGAGGATATTCGCGCCGAGGACGGCGGGAATGGAAAGAATGAACGAAAAGCGCACGGCGAATTTCCGCTCAAAGCCCGTAAAGCAGCCGGTGGTGATGGTCATACCGGAGCGGGACACGCCCGGGCAGAGCGCGACGGCCTGCCCGATGCCGACGATCAGCGCATCGGTGAGCTTCGCCGATTTTTCCGTCTTGCGGCCGCGGCGCACGCGGTCGCTCACAAAAAGGAGGCAGCCGGTGAAGAGCAGCGCACCGCCGATAAAGTACAGATCGTCGCCCAAGCCCTCAAAGAAGTGACGGAACGGCACCATCACGAACAGCGGCAGCGTACCGATGATGACGAGCAATATCATGCGCCGCGCGGGCGGCACAACCTTAGGCGTCGTGTGGTGGACAAGGTCGCCGATGCCGGCGAAAAACTCCACGATCATGTCACGGATCTCGCCCCAATAGGCAACGAACACCGCCACAAGCGTACCGAGGTGGAGCAGCACGTCGTAAAACGGCGGGATCTCCGAGGCCCCCTGCATATTCAGCAGATGCTCGGCAATGGCCAGATGGCCCGAGGACGAAATGGGCAGAAATTCGGCGACGCCCTGCATCAGTCCCATGATGACGGCGGAAAACCATGTCATAACGTTTACGCTCCTTTGCGCGGAAATACAGATACAGTTTAGAGTATAGCATATCCTGCCGAAAAATTCCAGTAGGAATTTGGAGTTATGTAAATTAAGACCGCCGAGTCCCTGCCCGACGGTCGCTTTTCCTATTCCAGCCGCTCCAGCGCCGCACGGGCAGCCATCTGCTCAGCTTCCTTTTTGCTGTGCCCCTCGCCGCGACCGACCGCCTCGCCGTTGAGCAGGACCTCAAAGGTGAAGGTCTTGTCGTGGTCAGGGCCGGATTCCTCCGCCATGCGGTAGACGAGCGTGCGGTTCGGCTCACGCTGCACAAACTCCTGCAAAACCGTTTTGTAGTCGCGGCGGCGCTCCTCCACGACCTCCTCGCGCTCGCAGTCGAGCAGCACACGATGGATCAAGCTGCTCGCGGCGGCAAGCCCGCCGTCGAGATACACCGCGGCGATGACCGCCTCGGTCGCGTCCGCAAGGATAGACGCCCTCGTGCGTCCGCCGCCGCTCTCCTCGCCGTTGCCGAGCTTGAGATAGCGGCCCAGCTCCAGCTTCTGCGCGACCTCGTGCAGACTTTCCTCGCACACGAGCGCCGCGCGGATGCGCGTCAGCTCGCCCTCCGGCGAGTCGGGGTGCCGCGTAAAGAGAAACTCCGCCGTGACGAAGCCGAGCACGCTGTCGCCCAAAAACTCCAGCCGCTCGTTGCTCACGCTCTCCGCGCCGCGGTGCTCATTGGCATAGGAGCTGTGGCGCAGAGCCTCTGCCAGCAGAGCCCCGCTGCGGAAGCGGTAGCCCAGCTTATGCTCCAATTCCTGCAAGGCATTTCGCCTCCTTTTCCAAAAGTGCGCCCCGCCGTAAGCGGGGCGGATAGAGCCGTTCAGTTCAGCTTCGCCGTCAGATAGCGCACACAGTCGCCCACGGTCTTGAGCGTCAGCAGCTCCTCCTCGGGAATCTCGTCGATCTCAAACTCCTCCTCCATCGCCATGACCAGCTCGACCAGATCCACGGAATCGGCGCTCAGATCGTCCTCAAAGGAGCTGGTCATCGTCACATCGTCCGCGCTTACGGCGAACTGCTCTGCGATCAGAGCCTGCATCGTATTAAAAATTTCTTCCGAAGTCATCTCATCCATTCCTCCTCAGGAAACGTTTGGCAAAATGATACGGCAAGATCGTCTGCCTGTCAATAGCTTTTTTGGTAAAATCGCTCTTATTCCGATATGACTTTCATCTGCTCGACGTTTGCGGTGATGTCGGCGATGATGCCGCTCTCCGCCACGGCGATGGCCTGCCCCGCCGCGTTGCAGAACGCCGCCGCGTTCGACGAACCGTGCGCCTTGACGACCGGCTTCGAGATACCCAGCAGCGCCGTGCCGCCGACCTCGTTGGGATCGAGCGTTTTCTTAAAATCGGCAAAGCCCTCGCGGAGCAGCAGATAGGCGAGCTTCGTTTTCGTGCTCCTGGACAATGCTGTGAAATTGAAAAATATAACGGTACTTCCATCTGCAAGCTTTCTGCCTCCGAG
>CAVKBJ010000090.1:0-9640 GCA_963654505.1 Lachnospiraceae bacterium | reverse complement strand
GCATTCTCGCTGGTATCGTCACAAACACCGGCCTTTACACCGTGAACCTGATGGCAATGGGATGGAAGGCCAACCAGAGCCTGCTCGGCTCCGACACCGTGTTTACGCTTTTGCGTGATACAGGCATCGGCGGCGGATGGTATGAGCTGCTGCTCGCCGCCGTCGTGACCGTGCTTGCGGCGGTGCTACTGCGCGCCTTTCTCGGTACGCACCTCGGCCTGTCCCTTCGGGCGACGGGCGATAATCCCGATATGGTGCGCGCGTCCTCACTGAACCCCGCGTTCACCGTCTCCGTCGGCCTCTGCCTTGCCAACGCCATGACCGGGCTTTCCGGCGCAATGGTGGGGCAGTATCAAAAGACCGTGGACATCAACTCCGGAACGGGCATCGTCGTTATCGGCCTTGCCTGCCTCATCATCGGCGAGACCGTGCTCGGCCGGCGGAGCATGACGTGCGGCGTGCTCGCCGCGCTCGTCGGCTCGATCATCTACCGCTTTATCTACGCGGTCGTGTTCTACACGAAAATCGTGCCGGTGGAGTGCCTCAAGCTCCTCACGGCAATCATCGTGGCGCTGGCCATTGCCGCGCCGAGCATCAAAAAATGGACGGCGTTCCAGCGCCGCAAGGCCGCGGCGAAAGGGAAGGGGGACGACTGAAATGCTGGACATTCAACACATTTCCAAGACCTTCAACGCCGGAACGGTGAACGAAAAGCGCGCGGTCACCGACCTTTCGCTCCACCTCGACCGCGGCGATTTCGTGACGGTCATCGGCTCGAACGGTGCGGGAAAATCTACGCTGTTCAACGCCATCGCGGGCAGCTTTTACGTTGACGAGGGCCGTATCCTGCTGAATGGAAAGGATATTACCTTTACACGCGAGCATGACCGCAGCCGCGTGATCGGGCGGCTTTTTCAGGACCCGCTGCGCGGCACCGCGCCGCACATGACCATCGAGGAGAACCTCGCCCTCGCGTACCTCCGCGCGGCGCACGGCAATCCCTTTCAGCGCATCACGGCGAAGGATCGGGAGCTGTTCCGCGCCCAGCTCGCCCAGCTCAACATGGGACTGGAGGATCGGCTGGGCCAGCCTGTCGGCCTGCTCTCGGGCGGCCAGCGGCAGGCGCTGACGCTCCTGATGGCGACGATGGTGCCGCCGGAGCTGCTTCTGCTCGACGAGCACACGGCGGCGCTCGACCCCGCCACAGCGGAAAAGGTGCTTGCGCTGACGCAGCGCGTCGTGGCGGAACATCAGATCACCTGCCTGATGGTGACGCACAACATGGCGCAGGCGCTCGCGCTCGGCAACCGGACGCTGATGATGGCGGACGGCGGCATCGTGCTCGACGTTGCGGGCGAGGAGCGCGCGGGTATGACGGTGGAGGATCTCGTCAAGCGTTTTCACGCCGGCACCGGCAGGACGCTCGACAACGACCGTATGCTCCTTTCCGACTGAAGCCTTGCAAATCCGCCCTCCCGATGCTATGTTCGCAGTTCTCTCAGGAAAAGCAGGTCGTACGCGTTTGACGCGGGCGACCTGCTTTTTGCTTTTATTGTCTGCTTTTCTCGCGCTCACATAACAGCCGCAGCGCCTCCAAATAGCCAGGAAGTCCGTGACCGCGGATGGTTGCGACACAGGCCGCGCCAAGGTAGGATATACGGCGGAAACTTTCGCTGTTCCATGTATCGGAAATGTGGACCTCCACAGTCGGGATGCCGACCGACTCTATCGCGTCGAGCAGCGCGATGCTCGTGTGCGTATATGCAGCGGGGTTGATCACGATACCGTCCACATGGTCGAAATACGCGCGCTGGATAGCCTCTACCAGCGCACCCTCATAGTTGGACTGGAAGAACGACACCTCTATCCCCAAATGCTCCGCCTCGTCCGAGATCATTCCTTTCAGTTCCTCATAGGTCGTGTGACCATAGATCTCCGGCTGGCGGATGCCGAGCATATTCATATTGGGGCCGTTAATAACCAAAATTTTCACAAAAATTCCCCCAGATCGACTGCGCGGTCTGTTCGATTGTGCCGCTGTTGTCGGCCGTTGTGTCGCGGAAGCGCTCGTAGAGCGGCGCGCGCTCGGCCCACATCGCCGAAAGATCCGTCGTCTGTGAGAGCGGGCGTCCCTCGACGGACAGCAGCTCCAGCGGGCGCAGGAGCTGATAGATGCGGCCGTTTTGATGGAGCGGAGCATAATTCTCCGGCATTTTCACCACGCCGCCGCCGGTAATCAGAATTTTCCCGTTCAGCGCGCCGACCTCCGCCGTCACCTCGCGCTCTATCGCGCGGAAGGCGGCTTCGCCGTCCGCGGCGAAGATCTCCGGAATGGTGCGGCCCGTCTTTTCCTCGATAAGCTCGTCGATGTCGATGGCCTCGCGGCCCGTGAGCGCGGCAAGCGCCGCGCCGATCGTGGACTTGCCGCTCCCCGGCATCCCGATGAGCACGAGGTTGGTCATCTCCCACCGAAGCTGTGCGAGGATGCGCTCATTCTCGCTGTCGGCGATTGGCTTGCCGAAAAAATGCTCCTCCGCGGCCCCGGCCTGCGCCACGAGCATCGGCAGTCCGTCCGAGCACGGGATGCCCAGCGTCTCGGCCTGCATCAGCAGCGCCGTGCGGCGGGGATTATAGATGAGGTCAAGCACGCCGACGCACCTCGGGAACGCGGTCAAATCGACTGCCGCCGCGCCGTTATCGGGATACATTCCGACCGGCGTGGCGTTCACCACAATGTCCGCGTCGGCGTGGCGGGAAAGGTTTGCGTAATTGTTCTCTCCCGAACGGGAGATCACGACTACCTCGCGCGCGCCGAGCTTCTTCGCACAGGCAGCCGCTGTGAGCGACGCGCCGCCGCTGCCGAGGACGAGTGCTTTCTTCCCCGCAAAGCCGATGCCCGCGCGCCGCGCCATAAAGCAGAAGCCCGCCGCGTCCGTGTTATAGCCGCACAGTCCTCCGTCCGCGCGGCGCACGAGGGTGTTGACGCTGCCAATCTCAGCCGCCATCGGGTCAAGCTCATCGCAATACGTTATCACGGCGCGCTTATAGGGCATGGTGACGTTCAGTCCGCCGATGTCCCTGCGGGCGAGGAACGCGCCCAGCTTCTCCGGCTCCAGCTCGATGAGGCGGTAGTCCGCGCAGCCAAGCGCGGCATGGATCGGCGCCGACCAGCTGTGGCTAAGTTTCCGCCCAAGAAGTCCGTATAGCTTCTCACCCACCGCTCACTCTCCGGTGTCGGGGCTTTCGCCCGGTGTGTCCGAAAGGCCCATCAGCTCCGCCTGACGCGAGCGCGCCAGCGCGAAAAGCGTGGAGTAGAAACAGCAGACATAACGCTCCATGCCGCCGGCCTTGCCCGTGACCTTGTTGAGAATTTCCCGCTCGCGCCGCTCATTCAGGATAGGCAGATGATGCTCGCTCTTGTAGGCCGCGACCTCCCCCGCCAGCTCCATACGCTCAAGGAAGAGCTGTAAGAGCTGATCGTCCACGGCGTCGATTCGGGCGCGGATCTCAGAAAGTTCCATGACTATCCTCCAGCAGCAGGTCTAAAAGTACGCAGGCTGTGACCGCCTCGACGACAGGAACGGCGCGGTGCGCGATGCAGGGGTCGTGCCAGCCCCGAATGGTCAGCTCGGTATTCTCCATTTTCGACAGAGAAACAGTGCGCTGCGGTTTGCCGATGGACGGCGTGGGCTTGATTCCGACGCGCAGCGTGAGCGGCATACCCGTGGTGATGCCGCCGAGGATGCCGCCGGCACGGTTCGTTTCCGTGACGACATGGCCATCCTTTACACGGAAGGCGTCGTTATTCTCGCTCCCGCGCAGCCGCGCGGAGCCGAAGCCCGCGCCGAACTCCACGCCCTTGACGGCGGGTATCCCGAACAGCGCCGCAGCAAGACGGTTTTCGACCCCGTCGAACATCGGGGCGCCAAGCCCCGCGGGCAGACCGATGGCGGCACACTCGACGATGCCGCCGACGGAGTCCCGCTCCTCCCGCGCGGCGAGAATGAGCCGCCGCATCCGCTCTCCTGCCGCGTCCGAGATAGTCGGGAACGGCTTCGCTGCCACCGCGCGGAAGAGTCCGCCGGTCGGATAAAGCGGGAAGGGCTCGTCGTCCTCCGTGCCCACGACGGCAAGGTGCGCGCCGATGAACACGCCGCGCCGTGCCAAAATTTGCTTTGCGATGCCGCCGGCGACGCACAGCGGTGCCGTCAGCCGACCGGAAAAGTGTCCGCCGCCGCGCAGATCGCCCTGACCGCCCCGCTTCACCCATGCGGCATAGTCCGCGTGCGAAGGACGCGGCGTGTCGGCCAGCGCGGCGTAATCGGCGGAGTTTTGGCCGCCGTTGCGGATCACGGCGCACAGCGGCGAGCCGCAGGTCACGCTGTTGCGCAGTCCCGAGAGGAATTCCGGTGCGTCAGCCTCCTGCCGCGCGGTCGAGAGCGCGTCCTTCCCCGGCCTGCGCCGGTCAAGAAAGGCTTGCAGCTCGTCCGTATCGACGCGCTCGCCCGCGGGAAGTCCGTCCACGGTCACGCCGACGGCGGCCCCGTGGGACTCGCCGAACACGCTCACGCGCAGAAGCTTTCCAAATTCAGAGGACATCGAAGTCACCTCCCAGCCGTTTGTATTCCTCCCAAAACGAGGGATAGGATTTGTTCACCGCCTCGGCCCCCGTGATCGTCACGGAAGCGTCCGCGGAGGCGGCGGCGACCGCTGCGGCCATCACGATACGGTGGTCGTTCGCGCCGTCCAACGCGCCGCCGGAAAAGGCACTCACGCCGCGGACGGTCAAACTGTCCGCGGTTTCCTCCGTCGGAACGCCGAGCGCGCGCAGCAGCGCGGCAGTCGCGCTCAGGCGGTCGCTCTCCTTTAGGCGGAGTCTTGCGGCGTTGACAAAATGCGTCACGCCCGCGCGCCGAGCGGCCATCACCGCGAGCGGTGGCAGCAGGTCGGGACAGTCGGACACGTCCACGCGCCGCTCTCCCGCCGTCTGAAGCTCCGCAAAGAGCGAGACTATCACGCGGTCGCCCTGCACGGAGCTTTCGTTCAGTCCGCGTAGCTCAACGTGATTTCCGAGGAAACGCGCGGCGTACCAAAAGGCCGCCTGCGACCAGTCGGCCTCTACCACCGCGGTAAAAGGGCGGTAGGTCGAGGGCAAAACCATGAACCGCTCCTCCCCCTCTACCCGCACGCCCGCGCGCGCAAGCGCGTCGCGCGTCATGGCGACGTAGCCGCGGCTTTCGAGCCTTGTCGTTGGGACGAGCGTCGAGGCGCCATTGAGCAGCGGCAGGGCGAAAAGCAGCCCCGTGAAAAACTGGCTGGATACATTGCCCGCCAGCCGATACTCCCCTGACGTCAGCTCCCCGCGCACGGTCAACGTGTCGGCGGTCTGCTCATAGAAGATGTTCTTTTCCGCAAAGAGGTCGAAATAGGGCTTCATCGGGCGCTCCATCAGCCGCCCGCGTCCGGTGAACACGCCCCCGCCCGCGACCGCGAGCGTGATGGGAATGAGGAAACGCAGCGTCGAACCGGACTCGCCGCAGTCAAAGCGTGGAAGCTCTGTAAAGGATTTTCGCCTGCCACCGATACCGGTCACGCGGAGCGTGTCCGCGTCTAAATTTTCCCACCTTGCGCCAAGCGCCGCCATGCAGCGAAGCGTCGCTTCAATGTCCTGCGAGAGCGCGACATTTTTTATCGTTCTCTCGCCGTCCGTGAGCGCGGCGGCGAGCAGCAGCCGGTGCGTCATCGACTTGCTCGGCGGCGGTGTGACCGTGCCGGAGAGCGCGTGGGGTATAATGCGAATGTCCATGCCCAGCCCTCCAGTCCGGCAGCGGTTTCGGAGGACAGAAAAATGCCCTCCCGATGCTTTCCTACGATTATAGGCTCAGTCGCCGATGCCGGCGTGGATTACCTTGCCGATGTTCCACAGATGCGCGACCTGTTTGGCCGCGGCAAGCCGTGCTTCCGGCGTCTCATAGCCAGCGTGAACGGTATGCGAGCCGCAGTCAAGACAGTCTACATATACGCACCAGCCCTGCTCGTCCTGCATGGCGCCGACGCCGCCGCAATGCGGGCAGACGTCCAAATCAATCTCATAAATAGGGTCCATCCTACTTTCTCCTTTTCCTTGCTGACGGCAGTATAGCACATCACGGAAAGAAGAACAACAGAAAATCCATGAATTTTTGCGTGAGCCTCCAGTTCTTCAATTTTCACACCTTCATAAAGCGTACTCTTTCAACGCGGCGGCCAGTACCGTTCCCCACTGACTGCGAAGGGCCTCGAAAATTTCCTCGCGGTCGTCAAACATGGATTCTGCCTTAGCATAGGCAAACAGCAAAAGCAAGATGGCGTTTTTGATATCCTGACGCTCCTGATCCACCTCAGCATCCTCCAGATCACCACAGAGCGGCTGCAGGATACTCTTGTAAAACGGATGATTTACATTGAGCTTGATGATGGTATTATTCAACAGATGAACTGTATCAAACAGAATGGCCTTGGGATAACTGACGGGCTCGATAGAATACGGCTTTTTCCTGATCTCAGCCTTTTTCTCTTCTCTTTTCTCTGCGGTGTCTCTCTCACTTCCCAGCGCGGCCGAGGCCAAAGCATCGACCTGCTGTTCATCTTCAGACGCAGTAAGGTTTTTTCCTTTCCTGCTCTTCGGAAGAATAGACACCACCTTGGCCATTGTTTCCTCGGCTTTTCCAAAGTTACCGGCACGTCTGCTTGCTTCAGACTTATTCACACTCCATGTTTCCTGGACCATTTTGCGTGCTGTCTGAACAACGGGACCGATTACAGCCCTGGTCTGATCCCTCAGATCGGATGTGGGCTCCGCACCACGCTTGATGTATCTGACTTGAAAGTCGTGATCCAGCTCCGGTGGGAATGAGATCTCACATCCCCACCAGCGATCGATCTCCAGAGATCTTGCCTCACCTTTCTTACCGGTAATGTAGGGAACATGGCCGTAGAAAACCTCTCGATCAGCTCGCAGAATAGAGACGCCTTCGTTTCTGTCAATTTTTCGTTTTTTGGCTTCGGCGCTTCCTCCGGCCCCCATGGTGGAACGCCATTGCTCGGGCAGAAGAGACATTCGAATCACCACATCTGCGGTTTTCCCGTCGGTTCCCGGGATCTCCCGGGTAAGGTGAAATTCGCCGAGAGAGGTGGCTTTCGGCTCGATCGATCCTTCTGCGCCGAGCCGCTGCTCATCAAAAATCGTAGGGCTTGCCATATACAGCGGGTCGTGTAGATAGATGCGCTCGCCGTTGAGCCGAATCTCCAGACCACGCTCGATGAATTTGCGGTAAGTCTGCCCCAAATAGTTGGAGAAATCGACATTGACGTCAATTCGGTCACATTTCTTCAGGATGACGATCGAGCCGCTGACGTTCTTCAAAATGCCGGCAAGATTTTCGGGCGGTGTCTGTACGACGGGTTCCGGGATGTGGATCAGATTTCTCTGTTGAATGTCGTCCAAATCAATGAAGGTATAGAGAAAGTTCTCGTTCCCTCTGATTCTGGAATAGACCTCGATCCGCCGCGCAATGGAGATACTGCCAAGGGTCATACCAACGCCGAAGCGGCCGATCCCGCGTTTGCCGCTGGGTTCACGCATGGATTCGCCCAACGCCAGACATTTGTGCAGTGTGTCTTGATCCATGCCGCAGCCATCATCGACTACTGCGATCTCCGTGATCTGATCCGCGGCTTTCTTCTTTCCAAGTCTGCGTATTTTTTCGACAGTCACCACTACGTCGATATGAGCGGCTTGGGCCTCGACGGAGTTGTCAACAATCTCACCCAAGCCATTTTGGGCTGAATAATCGTTATAACGCAGGGACTCATACATACGGTCAACGCGAATAAGCGCAACGGGAGAGTTCTGTAGGGGTTCGCCGGGGTTCATTTCGATTTTGCTTTTAGTCATTAGTTTGACCTCCGATAAATATTTCGAGTCCTGAAAAAGAAAGAGACCTTACGCAGATGTAAGGTCTCCGGACAACATAATTATCGGATATATGATAAAAGATACACCGGCCCCCAAAACGGGACGGCGCCACTCCATTACTCAGGTATATCGTCGATAATTTTGTGCTTCTGTTCCCACTTGAAGATAACGGCCCAATTCCGCAAGTGTGGTATATCGTCGATAATTTTGTGCTTCTGTTCCCACGGGACTATGCCATGAGACTCTTACAAAATTCGATAGTATACATATATCACACCATTCTAGTGCCGTCAATACCATTTTACATATTTCGCCCAATATCCTCAGATTCTGCACCAGCGAGATGCCACGGTTTTCCCGCTCAAACGCATCGTCGTTCCGAAAGAGGGATCGCGGAAGCGGATCGCCGCGCATACGAAAGGGGAAGGGGTGCCGACCACGCATATCAGCTGCAATTTTTTATGAACTTCAATAAAAGAAAAAAACTGTGCGCTCCCCCTTGACAGCGCACGAAAAAATCCTTATAATAACGACGTTGCATATCCGGGTGTAGCGCAGTTGGTAGCGCGCATGGTTCGGGAGCGGCTCAATTTCAAATTCCTTAGAATCCTTAAGTTTTGGCTTAGGGATTCTTTTTTTGCACGCTTAGTTTCTTGAAAAAAACAAAGGAGCTATGCGCGCATGAAAAAGATTAGATTAAGCACGGTTTCACAGGTTTATGAAGCATTTCTGCACTCAAGAAAGGCTCTTGGTGCAAAAGAGGTCACACTGAGGACTTACCGCACAAGTTTTTTAGCGGTATGCAAATATGCCGATATATCTGAGCTTCCGATGGAAGAGCTTTCGCATGAAGTGATAGATAAGATGATTTCAAAGATGGTCGATGCCGAGCTTTCACCAAATTCCATCAACTCATATACATCGGCCTTACGCACGTTTTTCCTTTGGGCTAAAGAGCAGGGATATACACAGCTTACAATCAAGCCATATAAGAGACAGGAAACCGTAAAAACGCCTTACACGGACGCTGAGCTAAAGAAACTGCTGAAAAAGCCGAGCCTTAAGCGAGCAACTTTCCCTGAATATCGCACATGGGTTATCATCAATCTGCTTGTAAATTGTGGATGCCGTGCTGCAACTGTACGTAGTTTCCTTGTTCAGGATGTGGACTTAGAGAGCAAGACCATCTTTGCACGTCACATGAAAAACGGACGTCCACAGCCATTGCCTCTATGCTCTCAAATGGTGGATATTCTTGACGAGTATCTGTTTTTGCGGGATGGAAAACCAAACGAATACCTTTTCTGTACAGATGAAAACACGCAGCTTACAGAAAATGGCCTACGATATGCTGTTAAGAGATATAACCTCTCACGCGGCGTGGAAAAGACCTCCATCCACCTTTTCCGTCACACCTTTGCCCGCAAGTACCTTGTCGATTGCGGAGGAAATGCGTTCACGCTCCAAAAGCTGTTGGGCCATTCCACGCTTGACATGACCAAGCACTACTGCGCTATTTATGATGTGGACTTGGTTAAAAACTTCGACGAGTTCAGTCCGCTCAGTCAGCTCAGCACGAAACGGATAAAGCTCCCGACCGGAAAGCGATAAATCCTGCCTCCCCCCATATAGACCTATTTCAGTCCATATTTCCTTTGCTTTTGCTCTCCGAAATGTAAATTC
>CAVKBJ010000089.1:425-11340 GCA_963654505.1 Lachnospiraceae bacterium | reverse complement strand
GTGAGCTCTCAAAAAATATTCTATCTTTTTCGCACAAAATACTTGACATTTGCGAAGTTTTTTCAAAAATGCGTCAAATTTTTTCGGACGCCTGCGCCGTGCCTCGCAGATAGCGGTAGTCCATTTTCATGATGTTGTGCAGGAAGGGCACGAGCAGCACGGCGTCCGCCGCCATCCAGGCGAAGGGATCGGCAAAGCAGAGCGCGTAGACCGCCGCACGCGGCGCGGCGGCGCTGACCGCACCGCCCGCAAGCATCGGCGGCAGGAGCAGGCACACGCTCACACGCGCGGCCAGCTCGGCGGCGCCCGCGCCGAGCACAAACTGCGGCCTGCCGATGCCCTGTACACAGTTGCGCACGACGAAGATGAAGCCGAGGAACAGGTACAGCGACAAATCGACGTAGAGATAGGTGTTGCCGAAGCGCACCGTTTCCGACGTCACCTTGTCCGGCGAGAGAAAGAGGTAGAGATACCCGCCGCCGCGCGAGAGCAGCAGTCCGACCGCGATGGAGACAAGGCACATGATCCACACGATGGCGAGCGCCTGCACCGTCCCGCGCCTGATGCGTGCGTGGTCGCCCGCGCCGAGGTTCTGCGCGGTGAAGCTCGTCATCGCCGCGCCGAGGCCGTTGAGCGGCGTCATGAGGAGGTTATTGAGCTTGTTCGCCGCGCCGAAGCCGTTTTGTGCGGCGTTGGAGACCATCTCGCCGCCGAGGGTGTCGAACTGCACGATGACGCTCTGCATCACGATGATGCCGATGGAGAGGACGGAGAACTGTATTCCAAGCGGGAGACCCTGCACGAGATGGCGCGTGACGTCGCGCCTTGTGATGCGCCAGTCCTCGCGGTGTAGGCGCAGCGCGGGGTACTTCACGAAAGCGTAGACAGAGCAGCCGAGCGTACTGATGAGCTGCGCCGCGACGGTCGCGACAGCCGCGCCCGCGACGCCCCAATGGAACGAGAGGATAAAGAGCAGGTCAAGCCCCACGTTGAGAACGGTGGAGAAAAGCAGGAACGCCAGCGGTGTGGCGCTGTCGCCCATACTGCGCAGAAACGAGCAGATAAAGTTGTAGAAAAGCTGCGCACCGATGCCGCCGAAAAGAATGGCGCAGTAGGTGTAAGCCGCCTGATAGACCGTTCCGCTCGCGCGCGTGATGTTGATCCACGCGAGCATGGGGTCCAGCAGCGCAAGCGCCAGCGCCGTGAGCACGACGGTCAGCGCCGCGGAGAGGACGATCTGCGTCGCCATCGAGCGACGGACGCCCGCGCTGTCGCGCGCGCCGACGAAGCATGAGGTCACGGTGCAGAAGCCCGCGCTCGCGCCGAAGGCAAATTGCAGGAAGATCATCGTCAGCGAGGTGGTGTCGTTCACGCCGGCGACCTCGCCGGCCGTCAGCGTCTGGCCGACGATGGCGGCGTCGCTGATGGTATAGACCTGCTGGAGCAGGTAGGAGACGATGACGGGGAACGCGAATATAAGGAGCGTCCTCCAGCACTTTCCCTGCGTGAGATCCACGGGCTGAAAGAAAGAACGGAGCGAAAACGATGAACTGTTATGCATAAGCCTCACCTTTACTGCGGCGTGATCGGATATTTTCCTATTTGAGAGTGTGATTATAGGGTTTTGCGCGGAGGTTGTCAATGTCACTTTTGCCTAAAAAGCTATGGGAAAAGCCCAGCCTGCCTTGCAGGCCGGGCTTTTTACCGGGCGTAAAGACGCGGATCGCACCCTTATTTGCCGAGCTTTTTCAGCTCCGCGATCATGTCCCGCAGCTCCTCGCCGGAGAAGCTGTGGACGCGGTCACAGAACTGGCAGGTGAGGTCTGCCCTGCCCTGCTCGCGCAGAATGTCCTCCATCTCCTTCGAGCCGAGGGAGAGCAGCGCGCGCTCGGTGCGCTCGCGCGAGCAGTAGCAGCGGTACTCGATGGGCGAGGTCTCCAGAATTTCCAGCTCGAAGTCGGAGAGCACCGTGCGCAGGAGGTTCGCCGGGTCGGGATCGTCGCGCAGCAGGTTCGTCACGCTCGGCGCGGCGTAGATGCCGCCCTCGACCTTCGTGATGGTGTCCTCGCCCGCGCCGGGGAGGAGCTGGATCAGATAGCCGCCGGCGGCGAGCACGCTGCGGTCGCGATCGACCAGCACGCCGAGGCCGCAGGCCGAGGGGATCTGCTCGGACTCGACGAAATACGCGGCGAGATCCTCGGCGATCTCCCCGCCGAGAAGGTCTACCGTGCCGACGTAGGGCTCCTTCAGCCCGAGATCCTTGATGACGGTCAGCGTGCCGACACCGCCGACCGCGCTGCCGACGTCCAGCTTGCCGTCCGCGCGCAGGGGGAACTCCACCGAGCCGTCCTGCACGTAGCCGCGCACGTTGCCCTCGGCGTCGGAGACGGCGAGAATCGTGCCGAGCGGACCGCCGCCCCTGATCTGGAGCGTAACGCTCTCGCCGCTGCCCTTGAGGGCGTTGCCCATCATGGAGACGCCCGCGAGCGCGCGCCCCAGCGCCGCAGTCGCGACGGGGGTGGTGTGATGGATCTGACGGGCGCGCTCGGTGAGCGCGCGGGTATAGACGGCCGTGGCCTTGACCATGCCGTCTTTCGACATGGCCCGTACTAAAATATCGTTCATGGTAAGATCACTCTTTTCTGATGCAGGAAATGTAGATGCGCCCGTCCGTTTCGTTCGGGGCGCGGCGGCGCAGATCGCCGCAGACGCGAATCTCGCAAAAGCCGGCGGCGGTGAGCCACTCGCTCAGCTCCTCGACGCTGTAGTAGCGCTGATGATGCTCCTCGAAGCCGCGCTCCCACACGCCGCCGCGGGCGGTGAAGATATCGACGTAGTAGTCGAGCAGGCGCGAGCGGCGGGAATACTCCGTGCGCCACACGCAGTACACGTCCTCGCGCTCGTCGAGCCAGACCTGACCGTCCATCGCCTCGAGCTTGCCGAGGGCGTGAACGTCGAACACGAGCGAGCCGCCCGGAGCGATAAAGAGATGCAGACGTCGGAACGTCTCGCGCACGTCGCGCGGGTCGGTGAGGTAATTGAGACTGTCAAGGCAGCAGATCGCGGCTTCCACCGTGCCGTAGAGGTCCAGCTCGGGCATGGACTGGTGCAGAAGCAGCGGTGGAACGCCGGTGAGCGTCCGCGCCTTCTCGCGCGCCTCGAGCAGCATATCCTCCGAGCCGTCCACGCCGATAAGCTCGTAGCCGCGCCCGGTGAAGATGGCGGTCATCGTGCCGGTGCCACAGGCGAGGTCGAGCACGGTATGGACAGGGATACGGCTTCGCAGGAAGAGCTTTTCGACAAAATCGGCGCGCTTTTCGTAGTCCACGTCCCGCGTCAGCTCGTCGTAGGACGCGGCGAGGGCGGCATAGCTCTCCATCACGCTTTTTCCTTCATGCGCTCGAAGATGCGCTCGTAGCCGCCGTCGGAGTCGTTGAGCGAGCGGGCCACGCGCGAGATCGTCGCGCTCGACGCGCCCGTGCGCTCCAAAATCTCGCTGTAGACCCTGCCGCCGGTCAGCATCCGCGCGACCTCAAAGCGCTGCTCCATCGCGCGCAGCTCGGCGACGGTGCAGACGTCGCGGAAGAAGCTGTAGCACTCCTCCTCGTCTTTCAAAAGCAGAATGGCCTTATAAAAGTCCTCGTTTTTTTCTTTTTTTCCGATGCGATTGCCGGGTGCAGCCATAGCCGGAACACCTCCAAACAGCAAAAGTAGCGTGCCGCGCACACTCTGCTTTATAGTTTAACAGAACACAGCGTGAAAGTAAAGAGCGGAAGTGTGAAGTTTTCGTGTTTTCTGCGCGGGAACCGCCGGGGCGCGCCGCTCATACATTGGAGTGAGAAAAAAGCGGGAGGACGGTATGGGGAGAGAGTTTCTGCGGCTGTCGGAGACGCCGCTGCACATGGAGAAAGCGTGGGAGAGCGGCGGCGTGACGGTGCTGACCGCTGAGGTGACGCTGCCGCGCTGCGAGGGGAGGGGACGGCGTGCGCGGCGCTTCGACCGCTACTACCGGCGATACGCGCGCGCCTATCTTCGATACTGCGAGGCGGAGCTTCTGCCCCGCGCCGCCGAGACGATGCGCGCGGCGATGGAGCGCAGCGCGCCGTGGACGTGCGCGCACGCGGCGCTCGGCTATCGCCTGACGCTTGAGCGCGGGGATATCCTGAGTCTTTACACCGAGGGCCGGGAGGAGCATCTGCCGCCGCGCCTGACGCTCCGCCGCGCGGAAACGTGGGAGAGAAAAAGCGGATTGCTCCTGCCGCTCGCGGACTTCTTCCCGCCGAGGGCGGCGGTGAAGAAGCGGCTCGTCCGCGCGGCGCGGGAGACGGCGGCGGAGCAGCTCGAGGCGGGCACGGCGGCGTACTATCCCGGCTATCGCGCGGCGCTGCGCCGCGCGTTCTCCGACCGGAATTACTATCTCGCGCCCGACGGGCTGCACTGGTTCTACCCGATGTATTCCGCCGCGCCCGCGGCGGAGGGCGTCGTGGACTTTTCGCTGCCCTACGGCGAGGACGGCCCGTTCCTGCCGCCGGAGAGCGCGGATACATAAAAAAGGGAAACGGCGAACCGTTTCCCTTTCGTTTGCGATGTGCTGTTCTCTTAGTAGCTGCCGAGGTCGGCGGAGGCGTCGCCGGTGACGTTGATGCCGAACACATAGTCGTTGCCGGGCAGGATGGCGTTGAGGATGACGCCGCACAGCGCCGCGATGGCAAGGCCGCTGAGCGTGATGACCGCGTCGCCCACGGCGAAGGTCAGGCCGCCGACGGAGCTGAAGCCGAGGCCGCTGACGAACATGACCGCCGCGATGATGAGGTTGCGGGAGCGGGTGAGATCGACGCGGTTCTCAACGATGTTGCGCACGCCGACCGCGGAGATCATGCCGTAGAGGATGAAGCTGACGCCGCCGACGATGGCGGAGGGGATGGAGTTGACGAGCGCGTCGAACTTGGGGGAGAAGCTCAGGATGATGGCGTAGATGGCGGCGAGACGGATCACGCGGGGATCGTAGACCTTGGAGAGCGCGAGCACGCCGGTGTTCTCACCGTAGGTGGTGTTGGCGGGGCCGCCGAACATACCGGCCATCGCGGTGGCGAGGCCGTCGCCGACGAGCGTGCGGTGCAGGCCGGGGTCCTCGATGAAGTTGCGGCCGGTGGTGGAGGAGATGGCGCAGATGTCGCCGATGTGCTCCATCATCGCGGCGATGGCGATGGGGGCCATGACGAGGATGCCGGAGATGTCGAACTTCGCGATCACGAACTGCTGGAGACCGATGAGGCTCGCGTCACTCACGCCGGTGAAATCGACCTTACCGGCGATGAGCGCGACGATATAGCTGCCGACCACGCCGAGCAGGATGGGGATGATCTTGACCATGCCCTTGCCCCAGATGTTCGCGATGATGATGATGGCCATGGCGACGAGGGCGAGCCACCAGCAGGTCTGCGCGTTGGTGATGGCGGTGCCGGCGAGGTTCAGACCGATCATAATGATCATCGGGCCGGTGACGATGGGCGGGAAGTAGCGCATGACGGTCTTGGCGCCGAGGAGCTTGAAGAGAAGGGCCAGCACGAGGTAGAGCAGGCCCGCGATCACCACGCCGCCGAGGGCGTAGGAGAGCTTCACCGAAGGCTCGAAGCCTTCATAGGCGGGCAGCGTCGCCACGGTGGAGAAGCCGCCGAGGAAGGCGAACGAGGAGCCGAGGAACGCGGGGATCTTGAACTTGGTGCAGACGTGGAAGAGCAGCGTACCGAGGCCGGCGAAGAGCAGCGTGGTCTGGATGGAGAGCGGCAGGCCGTAGCCCTGCACGAGGATGGGGACGAGCACCGTTGCGCCGAACATGGCGAACATATGCTGCAAGCCGAGGATGAGCATACGCGGCATACCGAGTGTGCGTGCGTCGTAGATGGCTTCCTGTCCGAGTTCTTTTTTCATGTGATTTTCCCTCTTTCTTCTGATTTTGATATATTTTCTATTTGACCAAACGGTGTGAAGGCCCCGTGCGGGCAAAAAAAGAGGCCGGTAAAAAATTACCGGTCAAAGGAAACAATATGATCATCAGCAAAAACGGCGCTGATAAAAATGGAAACACCGACAGGGAGAAATTTCTTTTTATACACGTGCTGCGTCATGGCTGTGTCCTCCCCCCGTTTGTTTCTTTTGCAAATGATACAGGACGGGAGGAGAAAATGCAAGATGGGATTTTAGCCAAGAAACACGAAAGAGCTTTGACTCTTTTGTGCAATACGGCGGAAACGAGAAGCTGCTCCACGCAGCGTCCGCGCATTGACGGCGCGCGGAAAAGCTGATATAATCCATACTGACAGATTATGTGAGCTATTGAGGGAAACAATGAAGAAGAACGAAAAGAAGGAAACCACCGCCCGGCACCGCGCCAACCCGAACGTCCTCGGCCTGCATGCGGACGTGGTGGAGCAGCGCATCACCGATACGCTCGAAACGAACTATATGCCCTACGCGATGTCGGTCATCGTCTCGCGCGCCATTCCGGAGATCGACGGCTTCAAGCCCAGCCACCGCAAGCTGCTCTATACGATGTATAAGATGGGGCTGCTCACCGGTGCGCGTACCAAGAGTGCGAACATCGTCGGCCAGACTATGCGCCTCAATCCCCACGGCGATGCCGCCATCTATGATACGATGGTGCGTCTTTCCAAGGGCTACGGCGCGCTGCTGCACCCGTTCGTGGACTCCAAGGGCAACTTCGGCAAGGTCTACTCGCGCGACATGGCGTGGGCGGCGAGCCGCTATACGGAGGCCAAGCTCTCCGCCATCTGCGCCGAGCTGTTCCGCGACATCGACTCCGACACCGTCGATTTCATCGACAACTACGACAACACCATGAAGGAGCCGGCGCTGCTGCCGACGACCTTCCCGAATATCCTCGTCTCCGCCAATCAGGGCATCGCCGTCGGCATGGCGAGCCAGCTGTGCGGCTTCAACCTCGGCGAGGTCTGCGACACGACGATCGCCTACCTCAAAAATCCCGACTGCGACCTTGCGGAAACACTGCTCGCGCCCGATTTCCCGACCGGCGGCGAGGTCATCTGCGACGCCGACGCCCTGCGCGAGATCTACAATACGGGCCGCGGCGGCATAAAGATCCGCGCCCGCTGGCGCTACGACAAAAAGGAAAACCTCATCGAGGTCTACGAGATCCCCTACACCACCACGACCGAGGCCATCATGGACAAGGTCGCGGAGCTCATCAAGGTCGGCAAGGTCAAGGAGATCACCGATATGCGCGACGAGACCGACCTGAACGGCCTCAAGCTGACGATCGACCTCAAGCGCGGCGCCGACCCCGACAAGCTCATGCAGAAGCTCATGAAGTCTACGACGCTGATGGACACCATGTCCTGCAACTTCAACGTCCTCATCGCCGGTATGCCGCGCGTGATGGGCGTGCGCGAGCTGCTCGACGAGTGGTGCGCGTGGCGCACGGAATGCGTGCGCCGCCGCGTCTACTTTGTCCTCACGAAAAAGAAGGACAAGCTGCACCTGCTGAAGGGCCTCAAGCGCATCCTGCTCGACATCGACAAGGCCATCAAGATCATTCGCGAGACGGAGACCGAGGCCGACGTGGTGCCGAACCTGATGATCGGCTTCGGCATCGACCAGGTGCAGGCGGAGTACGTCGCGGAGATCAGGCTGCGCAACATCAACAAGGAGTATATCCTCAAGCGCGTGGAGGAGACCTCAGCCTTACAGGACGAGATCGAGGATCTCGAGGATATTCTCGCCCGCCCTGCCCGCGTGAAGAAGATCATTGTCACCGAGCTGGAGGACGTGCGCAAAAAGTACGCCGAGCCGAGAAGAACCGGCATCGTCTACGGCCACGAGGTCGAGGAGTACGTCGAGGAGAGCACGGTGGACGACTACGCCGTGTCCGTGTTCCTCTCGCGCGAGGGCTACTTCAAGAAGGTCACGCCCGCGTCGCTGCGCATGAACGCCGAGCAGAAGTATAAGGAGGGCGATGCGCCCGCGCAGAGCTTTGAGAGCACGAACGCCGCTGAGGTGATGTTCTTCACCGACAAGTGTCAGGTCTACAAGTCCCGCCTTTCGGATTTCGACGACACCAAGGCTTCGGCCCTCGGCGACTATCTGCCCGCAAAGCTCGGCATGGACGAGGGCGAGAGCGTCGTTTACATGGTCCTGCCCGGCGACTACCGCGGCTGTATGATCTTCTTCTTTGAAAACGGCAAGGCCGCGCGGGTCGAGCTTTCCGCTTATCAGACGACCTCGAACCGCCGCAAGCTCACCGGCGCGTATTCCGACAAGTCCCCGCTGCGCACGGTGCTCTGCCTGCGCGAGGACATGGAGCTTGCGGTCTATTCCACCGAGCCGCGCGTGCTGGTGTTCTCCACCGCGCTGCTCGGGAGCAAGACCACGCGCACGACGCAGGGCGTCGGCGTGCTGACGCTCAAAAAGAAATTCACGCTCGACTACGCCTGTCCTGCGGACAGCACCGGCATCGCGAACCTCGCCCGCTACCGCGGGCGCAGCATCCCCGCGGCCGGCGCGCTCCTGAAGGCGGAGGACAGCGAGGAAAAGCAGATCTCCCTTATGGACTGAGAAAGGAAGTCATCATTTGAAGCTCTTTAAGCAGTATCTTTCCATCACGCTCGCCTGCGCGCTCATGGCGCTGGCCTTCGACTGGTTCTACGTGCCCAACGAGCTGACGCTCGGCGGCTTCACCGGTATCGCGCAGGTCATCAACTTTTTCGCGCCCGCGCTGCCGGTCGGCGTCACCGTCATCGTGCTCAACGCGCCGCTCTTTCTGCTCAGCCTCAAGCGCTTCGGCAGGCGCTTCCTCGTGCGCTCGTTCTTCGCCGTGGCGGTGAACTCCGTGTTCATCGACCTTATCAGCGCCGTCCACGCTTTTGCGCCGATGGATAAGCTCCTCGGCTGCATCTACGGAGGCGTGCTCGTCGGCGTTTCGCTCGGCTGGCTTTTGCGCGAGGAGGCGACCACCGGCGGCACGGAGCTGCTTGCGTGGCTTTTGAAGGCCCGCATCCCCGGCCTTTCCATCGGCACGCTCTGTCTTGCGATCGACCTGACGATCATCGTGCTCTACGCCGCGGTGTTCCACAGTCTGGAGAACGCGCTCTACGGCGGCATCGCCCTCTACATCTCCACGCAGGTGATGGATATGGTGGTCTACGGCGGCAGCGCCGCCAAGCTCGCCTACATCATCTCCAACGAGCAGGAGAGGATCACGGGCGAGCTGCTCGCGCGCGATATGGGCGTCACCCGCCTGACCGCCGAGGGCGCGTACACGCACGACGATAAGCCGGTGCTGCTCTGCGCCGTGCGCCGCCGCGAGATCGTGGCGGTCAAGCGGCTGGTCAACGAGATCGACCCGACCGCATTTTTCATCGTCTGCGACGCGCGCGAGGTGCTCGGCGAGGGCTTCAGCGAATACAAGCCCGACGGGCTTTAAGTCAAAAAAACATCCGCCGCACGGCGGAAGAAAAAATGGAGGTTCGGCATGGATTTTACCAATGTGAAAGGCGCGCTGGCCGCGCGCGGCTTTAAGGTATCGGTCTTTGAAACGGCGAAGGAGGCCGCGGACTATCTCAACGCGCAGATTGACGGCGCGACCGTCGGCTTCGGCGGCAGCATGACGCTTGAGGAGCTGGGGCTGCACGATTCGCTCGGCGCGCACAACACCGTGTTCAGTCATTGGCACCTGCCCGAGGGGGCGGACGCCGCCGCGCTGCGCGCGCAGGCGGCGGTGAGCGAGCACTATCTGCTCTCAGCCAACGGCATCGCGGAGACCGGCGAGATCATCAACATCGACGGCGGCGGAAACCGCGTGGCCTCCGCGCTCTACGGGCATAAGAAGGTATGGATCGTCGCGGGCAGAAACAAAATTGCTCCGACCTATGACGAGGCGCTCTGGCGCGCCCGCAACATCGCCGCGCCGAAAAACGCGCAGCGTCTCCAGGCCAAGACGCCCTGCGCCGTCAAGGCCGACCGCTGCTACGACTGCAAAAGCCCCGGACGCATCTGCCGTGCGCTGACCGTGCTTTGGGGTCCGATGATGGGCAGCGATATGGAGGTCGTGCTCGTGGACGAGGAGCTGGGCTATTGAGAGCGAGGGTGCTGCTCCTCTGCGCGGCGCTGTGCCTGCTCTGCTCCGGCTGCGGCGGCAGGGGACTGCTCGAGCGCGAGTGGTCGTCGGTGACGCCGCACAGCGCCGGCTACTGGGAAAACGGCGATAGGGACACCCTGCGCGCCGACAGCTATCAGGACCTCGTCAACGCGATCTTGCTGCTGGTGGACGACCACAGCGAGAGCGGCGTGGTACGCTGCTACTTCGGCGGCGACGCGAAGTACGCGGAGCTTGCCGCCGACGCCTGCACCGAGGTGCAGCAGGAGACCGACCTCGGCGCTTATCTGCTCGACTACATCACCTATTCCGGCACGGACGAGCGCGGCTTCTACGAGCTTTCGCTCAGCTTCGGCTACCGCCGCACGGCGGAGGAGCAGGAGAGCATCATCAACGCCACCAGCACCGAGGCGATCCCAGATCTGCTGCGCGCCGCCATAGCGGAGGGCGCGGACCGTCTGGTGGTGCGCGTGAGCTATTTTTCCACCGACCGCGCGGGCACGGAGCAGATGATCCGCGACGTGCAGGCGGAGAGCGGCGGAGACGCCGACGCGCCGTGGCAGATCGCCTTTTATCCGGACTCGGACGAGCCGGGCATCGTGGAGATATTGCTGAAATAAAGAGGGAGGGTTCCGCTGTGCGGAGTATGCTTTGGCCGATCGCGCTGGTCGTCGGCGTGAACGTTTTTTATCACATCACAACAAAGTCCACGCCGGGGGGGCGTGAACGCCTTCGCGTCGCTCGCTGTCACCTATCTCGTGGGCGCGGCCCTTTCGGTCGCGA
>CAVKBJ010000089.1:0-415 GCA_963654505.1 Lachnospiraceae bacterium | reverse complement strand
TACCTGATGGGGAACCGCGATCTTTTCGGCGAGCTTGGCAAAACGAATTGGACGGCGTGGGCGCTGGGCGTTCTGGTCGTCGGGCTGGAGTTCGGCAGTATCTGCGTGTACCGCGCGGGCTGGAAGATCAGCGTCGCTTCGCTCCTCATGAACGTCGCGCTGGCCTGTGTGCTGCTGCTTGTGGGTCTGCTGCTTTATCACGAGACGGTCACGCTGCGGCAGGGACTCGGCATCCTCGTCTGCCTTGCGGGAATCTGTCTCGTGGGCGCGTAAAAACACGTCAAAAAAAGGACGGCGCGAGCCGTCCTTTTTCTCTGCTTATTTCGATACCGTCAGCCAGTCGTCGAGCACGAGGCCGGGGTTGTGCTTGGTGAGGAAGCCGACGCTCCACTCGCCGCCGAAGGCGATGAGCTTG
>CAVKBJ010000088.1:0-7375 GCA_963654505.1 Lachnospiraceae bacterium | reverse complement strand
ACCTGCGAGGAGATGCAGACGGTGTTGCCGTGATGATAGCGCATGAGCACCGTCTCGATGCAGTTGCCGTCGCGCAGCTCCCAAAGGTATTTGACGGTGCCGTCGAGCTTTGAGACCTGCTTGCGTGCGATCATAGGTGCTGTAAGGGTAAAATCCTTGTCGAGCTTTTCCCTCAGCTGTTTGGAAAGATCGCTCATCTCGCTAAAGCTCGTCGCGCCCCTGTGGAGCCAGGAGAACACCTGTCTACCGCGGAAGGCGCTCTCTCCCATCGCGCGCAGCGCGTCGGTGATCTCCTCTTGTGTCATGGATTTGATGTCAGTCATAGTCGTCCTCATTCTTTGCGCGTCATACGGCAGATGTAAAAGCCGTCCGTCCCATGGCGCTGCGGCCAAAGCGTGACGTGCCCCTCCGCCATGCCGATGGGCTCGGGCAGAGCAAGAGTGTCATAAGTAAAGTCCGGATGCGCACGGAGAAATGCGTCCGTCACCTGCTCGTTTTCCTCCGGAAGAACGGTGCAGGTGGAGTAAACAAGCGTCCCGCCGGGCTTGACGTAGCGCGAAGCGTTATCCAGAATGGCGTTTTGAAGTGCGGGCAAACCCGCGAGCGATTTTAAGTCCTTATAGCGGATATCCGGCTTCTTTCGGATGATGCCGAGCCCCGAGCAGGGCACGTCGCACAAAACAACGTCGGCTTTCTGCGCCAGCGTTTCGTCGAAAGTGCGACCGTCGGCAAGGCGAACCTCCATGCACCCGATGCCAAGGCGCTCCGCACCGGCCTCCATCAGCCGCAGCTTATGCTCCTCCATGTCGCAGGAAAGGATATGCCCTTTCCCTTCCATGAGCATTGCCATAGCGAAGGATTTCCCGCCGGGAGCGGCGCAGGTGTCGATGACGAAGTCCCCAGCCCTTGGCGCGGCAATCATCGCCGCCAGCTTTGCCGCAGCGTCCTGCACGATGAACCAGCCCTCGTGCCACGCGGTCAGGCTTTCAAGGTCTCCTGTTCCGGAAACGGTGAAGCAGTCCGCAAGCCACGGATGCGGCGTGACACGCACTCTCTCGCCCTCCAGCGAGGTACGGAGTGCGTCGGAGTCTGTTTTCAGTGTATTGGTCTGAATGGTGGTCGGAATCGGCTCGTTGTTCGCGCGGAGAAATGCCTCCGCTTCCTCCGCGCCGAGTAGCTCAACCATACGCTCAACGAGCGCGCGTGGGTGACTCGTCCGCACGGAAAGCTCGTCGAGCTCGTTGGAGAAATCAAGTGGCTCTCCCCTTCTGCGCTCCACGCCGCGCAGCACGGCGTTCACCAGTCCCGCCGCGCGGGCGAGCCTGTGCGCCTTGGCCATCTCCACCGCCTCGTTCACGGCAGCGTTCGCCGGCACCTTGTCCATCAGCAGGAGCTGATACGCGCCGATGCGCAGAATGTCGAGTAGCAGCGGCTCGAGCTTCTCTATCCGCTGCGTCAGACAGCGAGATAGAGAACGGTCGAGGTAAATGCGGTTTTGCATCACGCCGTAGGCGATGCGGCTGGCAAAGGCCGCGTCGCGGCTTTCAAGCGCGCTCCGCTTCAGCGATTGCTTGAGCGCACCGTCCACCCACGCGCCGTTCCGCCGACAGGCGGCGAGCGTTTCCAACGCGGCTTCACGCGCCCGATCGCCCCTCATCGGCGCCCTCCGCGGCGATTTCCGGAGCGGTTGAGAAAGATCAGAACGTAACGCAGGAGCTGCAGGAGCGACGAGAGCAGTGCCGCCACGTAGGTTAGCGCCGCGGCGCAGAGCACCTTACGCGCGCCGTAAAGCTCCTCGTCCTCCAGGATATGTTCGCCCTCCAGCGTTTCGAGCGCGCGGTGGGAGGCGTTGAACTCCACCGGCAACGTGACGAGCTGGAAGAAAGCGACCACACTGAAAAGGACGATACCAAGCAGCAGCATCGTCTGGCTGTAAAGGATCAGTCCGAGCATCAAAATGATAAACGACGCGGACGAGCTGAACTGTGTCGTTTTTACGATAGCGCTGCGCAGCTTGACCGGCCCATAGCCCACAGCGTACTGCACGGCGTGACCCGCTTCGTGTGCGGCGACGCCGACCGCCGCGATGGTCGGCCGGTCGTAAACGGTATCGGAAAGGTAAATTGTGTTATCTCTTGGATCGTAATGGTCGGTCAGGCTGCCCGAGCAGCGGGCAATGCCGACATCCATGATCCCGTGTGCCCGGAGCACGTTGGCGGCAGCCTGCGCGCCGGTCAGTTCGCGGCGGTTCATCACCTTGCTGTAACGCGAGAAATTGCTGCTGACTGATGCCTGTGCATAGAGTGAAAGCAGCAGCACCGGCACCAGCAGGATAAGGTAGATCATGTTGGCTGATTCGTAGCCGTAACCGTATGAATAATAAGGCATAAGCTCTCCCCTTTTAGTCCGTGGTTTTCAGCGGATGGCCGCGCAGATAGTCGGCAGCCGCCATACGTTTGCCGCCCTCCGCCTGAAGCTGCGTGATGATAAGGCTCCTGCCATCGCCGCAGGCGACGGAGAGACCTTGCTTGACCGCGCGCATCGTACCGGGCGCGTCGGCGGTCATTTCCCCGGAAATGGTCTCGTAGACCTTGACGCTTTTGCCATCCACAACCGTCGCGGCACAGGGCCAAGGGAGCAGACCGCGCACCTGACAGTCGATCTCCCGCGCGCTGCGCGTCCAGTCGATGGGCGAGAGTGAACGGTCGAGCATAGGCGCATAGGTGTAAGCCGACTCGTCCTGCTTCATGCGGACAGCCGTACCGTCCGCGAGCGTGGGAATCGTCTTGCTCAGCGTCTGCGCGCCGAGCTGAGCAAGACGCGCCGTCAGCGCGGCGGCGTCCTCGTGTTCGCCGATCTCCGTCGAGACGGCGCGGATCACGTCGCCCGCATCGAGCTCCTGAACCATATACATGATGGAAACACCGGTCATGCGCTCGCCGTTCAAGATCGCCCAGTTGATGGGCGCGGCACCGCGGTACTTCGGCAGGAGCGAGGAATGGACGTTGATACAGCCACACTTCGGCAGCTCCAAGATCTCCTGCGGTAAAATCTTTCCGTAGGCTGCGACCACGATCAGCTCGGGTGCAAGCCCCCGCAAAATGCCGAGCGCCTCGCCGCCGCGCATTTTGAGCGGCTGATAAACCGGAAGGTTTTGCGTTAAGGCATATTCCTTCACAGGCGAGAAAGTCAGCTTCATGCCGCGGTTTTTCGGCTTATCTGGTTGGGTAAATACGCCGACGATCTCATGCCCGTCCTCCACTAACCGACGGAGCGACGCGACCGCGAAATCGGGCGTTCCCATGAATACGATCCTCATTCGTCGTCCTCGATCCTTTCGTATTCGTCCTCGTGCTCCCTGAGATACTGCTCCAGCTCCTCGTCGGTGAGCAGACGTTCGCAGTGCTCGCTGAACAGATGCCCGTCGAGGTGTTCGATCTCGTGGCAGAAGCAGCGGGCGGTGATGTCCTCGTCCTCGACCTCAAAGGTCGTGCCGTCGCGGTCTTGTGCGCGCACGCGCACGGTGTAGGGGCGTGTGACGACGCCCCAGCGCCCCGGCAGGCTCAGGCAGCCCTCAAGTCCGGTCTGCTCGCCCTCTGCCTTGACGATTTCGGGGTTCACCAGCTCGATGATCTCCCCCTCACTGTCCTCCACGATGCACACGCGGCGCAGGATGCCGACCTGCGGCGCGGCCAAGCCGACGCCGCCGGACTCCTCCAGCGTTTCGCGCAGATCGTCCAGCAGCAGGTGCAGACGCTCATTGAATTCCGTCACGGGATGGCAAATCTTTTCCAAACACGGATCGCCCTTTTTTCTGATCTCACGAATGGCCATAGTAGTTCCTCCTATTGTATCGCATTGCAGTCGGCAAAAATGTCGAGACCGCGGTTTTCCTTGTGTTGATAAAAAGCATAAAGGTATTCCGCCACCAGACGGCGCAGCACCGCGCAGCCCTGTCCGACAAGAAGGACGCGGTAGCGGAAGCGGTTGTTGACCTTCACCACGCTCGCCCCTGCGGGGCCGAGCACCTCAAGCTCCAATGCCTTGAGCTCCTCGCGCCGCTCCACCGCGTAGCAGAGCGCATCGCGCAACGCCTTGGCCGCGCGGATCACGCGGCCTTCGTCCGCGCCGGTCACGGTGAAGGAGAACAGGTCGGCAAACGGTGGATAGCGGCGCAGGCGCCGCAGCGTGATCTCGCTTTCATAGAATGCCGCATAATCCTGCGCGGCGGCCGCGCGGATCACGTCGTTTGCCGGCGTAAAGGTCTGAATGACAGCCCTCCCCTGCTTGCTGCCGCGTCCCGCGCGGCCCACGACCTGCGAGAGCAGACTGAAAGTGCGCTCCGGCGCGCGGTAGCTGTCGATATAAAGCGAAGCATCGGCGCAGAGCACACCGACGAGCGTGACGTTCTCAAAATTCAGGCCCTTGGCGACCATCTGTGTGCCGAGCAGGATCGGAATTTTCTCCTCCTCAAACTGCCGCAGGAGCTTTTCGTGTCCGTGCGACGCGCCGACCGTATCGGTGTCCATGCGCAGGACGTTTGCCTTCGGAAACAGCGCGTGCAGCTCTTCCTCGACCTTCTGCGTGCCGGTGCCGATATGCTTCATAATGCCGCCGCACTGCGGGCAGCGGTCATAGGCCGGCTCGCTGTGACCGCAGTAGTGGCACATCAGACGTCCGTTCGCGCTGTGGTAGGTCATCGGGACACTGCACCGCGGGCACTCCGGCACCTCGCCGCACTCGCCGCACAGCAGCATCCGGCTGCTGCCGCGGCGGTTGAGGAACAGAATGCTCTGTTCTCCGCAGGAGAGATTTTTTTCGAGTTCTCGCCGCAGCGGTTCGCTGACGGCGGTCTCGTTTCCCGCGCGAAGCTCCTCGCGCAGATCAGCAATGAGCACCTTGGGGAGCGCTCTTTCATTGTACCGCCTGTGAAGGGAAAATACTTGATGGCATCTTTCCCTTGCATAATACATCGTCTCGACCGTCGGCGTCGCTGAGCCGAGCAGCAGCAACGCGCCGCTCTGCGCGCAGCGGAACTGCGCGACATCCCGCGTATGGTAACGCGGCGGATTTTCCGAAACGTAGGTCGGCTCCTGCTCCTCGTCCATGATGATGAGACCGAGGTCGGAAAGCGGTGCAAACACCGCGCTGCGTGTGCCGAGCACGACCTTGACCTCGCCGCGCCGGATGCGCTTCCATTGGTCGTAGCGCTCCGTGAGCTGAAGGCCGCTGTGGAGCATCGCGACGCTCTCGCCGAAGTAGGCGGTGAATTTCGCCATCATCTGCGGCGTGAGCGCGATCTCCGGCACGAGCAGCATTGCCGTGCGCCCCATCGCAAGCGTCTCCTCAATGAGACGGATATAGACCTGCGTTTTCCCGCTGGCAGTCACGCCGTGGAGCAGTGCCGCGCCCGCCTCGCGGCGGGCAACGAGCGGCAGCAGGCCGTCGAACGCCGCCTGCTGCTCGTCGTTGAGCATGATGGGCACGGCCGGCTCGACGGGCGTGTATTTTCCGACGCGCAGGACCTCCTGCTTGGAAAAGGCGACGATGCCAGCCTTTTCCAGTCCGCGCAGCGTTTGCAGCGACGCGCCGGTATAGTAGCAGATGTCCGACGAGGAGAGTGTCCCCTGTGCGCAGAGCATTTCGACCGCCGCATAGCGCAGCGGCGCCGAGCGCCGTTTCGGTTCGACTGCGGCGAGCGCGTCCTCCGCGCTCATCGCAAGGCTCACCATGCGCACGGATTTGTCGCTGATCTGACGGACGGCGGTGGTCTCAGAGTACAGCACGCCCTGCTCGCATAGGAGCCTGAGCCGCTTTATCGTCTGTGTACCGCCAAGCGCCTCAAGCTCGCCGCGTTCCAGCTCGCCGCGCGCGGCAACAGCCTCTAAAATGAGCTTGTCCGTGCGGTTCGCCGCGGCGAGCGCCGACAAGTCACTTTCCTGTACACCGTCTGACAACCGGTAGGTCTCGCGGTAGCGGAACCATACCCCAGCGGGCAGGATCGTCTTGAGCGCATCGTAGACCGTGCAGAAATAGCGCGCCTTCATCCATTTGGCAAGACGCAGCGCGGACGCATCGAGCAGCGGCTGCCCGTCCAGCACGGCGAATACCGGCTTGAGCGGCCTGTCCGCCGCTTCGCGCAGCGTTTCGAGCACAAAGCCCTCGGCACGGCGATTGCCGCGGCCAAAGGGAACGCTCACACGAACGCCCGCGCGGCAGACGTCGGCCAGCTCGGGCGGGACGAGGTAGGAATACAGCTTATCCGCACTGTAGGGTACGCCGGAGAGGGCGATCCTCGCGATCTTCTGTTCCATGCAGTCCCCTCCTCCCCGGCAGATCGCTCACTCTTACTTATTGATGTGCGTGTCAATGTCCGCCGCGGTGATCTCGCCGTCGGCGACCTCGTTGATGGCCTCGGTCACGGGTTTTTCGGTCAGGTGCAGTCCCTCCTGCTCGGCGTCCTCAGCGATCTGACGTGCGCGGCGCGCGACCACGTTGACCAGCAGGTAGCGGTTGGGAACGTTCTTGGTGAGTGTGTTCATAGCGGGATAGAGCATCATAATACATTACTTCCTTTCGCCGCGGTGCGGCATGATCTAAAATGAAATAAATATTTACTGCAAGGCTTCCATGCGCTCGCTCGGGCGGCAGTGCTCGGCGAGCATGATGGCCCTGATCTCGTGCACGGCGTTTTCCACTGTGTCGTTGACGACAAAATAATCATAGGTGTCTGCGCTTTGCAGCTCGACCTTCGCGCGGACAAGGCGCTTTTGGATTTTCTCAGGACTGTCCGTTCCGCGGCCGGTCAAACGCTGCTCCAGCGCGTCCCACGAGGGCGGGGCGATGAAGATGCGCACGGCCTCGGGCCGCTTGCCCACGACCTGCTGCGCACCCTGCACGTCGATCTCAAGAATGACATCCTTCCCCTGCGCCATCGCCTCGTCCACGTAGCGCTTGGGTGTGCCGTAAAAATTGCCGACGTACTCGGCAAACTCCAGAAATTCGTCGTTATGGATCATCTCACGGAATTTTTCCACATCGACAAAGTGGTAGTCAACGCCGTTGACCTCGCCCTCGCGCGGTGCGCGGGTGGTGGCGGAGATCGAAAAATAGAGGTCACCACGGCCATCCAGCAGCTTGTGGAGCACCGCGCTTTTTCCGACGCCGGAGGGACCGGAGATGATAAAGGTTTTTCCTGTTTTCATGACTTTTCTTCTTCCCATTCTCCCAAAATTTCAAGACCGAGACGCGCGGCTAATTTCTCCGCCGCGATGGCGCTGAGCACGACATGGTCGCTGTCCATCACAAAAACGGACGCGGTCTTGCGCCCGTAAGTCGCGTCAATGAGCATCCCGCGCTCGCGCGACTCCTGAAT
>CAVKBJ010000087.1:0-3323 GCA_963654505.1 Lachnospiraceae bacterium | reverse complement strand
GGACTCTGCCAACTCCCGCCGTCTGACGAGCGACAACTCAGCCCGGCGGCGACAGTTTTGAAGGATATTCAGAAAATTTTTCGACCTTGCCATAGCGTTCAACCCCTTTCCTTTGCCCATTATTATAGCGCAATCGCTTCAATAATGCAATGGATAGGCGGTAAAAAATACACCAATATACAATAGCACCAGTGATTTTAAGCTAATTACCCTGCTATTTAGAAAAGAGCCGGACTACTGGAGGGCGGAGTGTCCAGTGCTGATTGAAGCACAGACAGGCTTGGGTAAGACCACCTTTGTTTATGAGACGTTGATTCCGAGAGCCTTGGAACAGCACAAAAACGTGTTGATTATCAGCAATCGTAAGATGGAGACAAGCATAATACAGAAATACAGCAGGAACTTCACCTGAAAGGTATGCACGGGCAAACAGAAAGGCTGAAAAAAATCCCCTTTTCCAGCCTTTCCCACTTTATCATGGGACGTTGCTGTATTATAATAAGAAAATTTGTAAAAGCATTTGTGGACGACGGCAAGAGCGGCTTGACAACGAAGAAACGCAAGGATTTTCTTAACCTGCTGGCTGCTGGTGCAGCCGGTGAATATGACCTTTTGGTAACAGGTGAAATATCTCGTTTTGGCCGCAACACCATAGAGGGCCTGCAAAACATTCAGTATCTAAAGGAAAAAGGTATTCCTGTCATTTTCCTCTATGATGATTTGAATACTTATGATACGGACTGCGACATTCAAATACAGCAAAAACTGGTAGACGCGGAAAATGAAAGTCGGAAGATTAGTAAACGTATGAAGCGCGGTCATCAGAAGAGTATTCAGAAAGGTCATGTGTTGGGTTGCCGGATGTGGGGCTATAAGAAAGTCAATTGCAAGCTGGTGATCGACGAGAAAACAGCTCCTATGGTGCGGCGGATTTTCGAGCTCTACGCTACAAACAAGTATTCGATGAAAGAAATCGAGGATGTCATTTATCAGGAGGGCTATCGTAAACACAACGGAAACAAACTGTCCCATACCACTATGGCCAATATCATCACCAATCCCAAATACAAGGGTTACTTCGTCGGCGGCAAGGTCAAGGTGATCGACATTTTTCAATAAGCGTCAAAAGTTTCTGCCTGAAAAGGACTGGCTCATATATAAGGACGAGGATGGAGCGGCGGTCCCGGCGCTGGTAAGCGAAGAACTGTGGAACGCCGCCAATAAAGTGTTCAAAAGGCGTAGTATTGATGTGAAAGGGCGGCGTAATTGCTCCACCCACAAAAACATCTATACCGGCAAGTTGTTTTGCACCGAAGACGGGGCCCCTTATTACTGCAAAGATGTTCACTATAAGGGAACCAACGTCAGCAAGTGGCTGTGCATCCATAAGATCAATCATGGAGCAGATTCCTGCCGCTCGATTGCCGTCTATGAAAGCGAGCTGAACCCCGTCATTTTTGATGCTTTCCGAGAGTTTTCAAAAGACGCTGATGAAATATTAGCGGCATACTTGGAACAGTATCGGAAAGTCATGGATGATACCGCCCATTATAAGGCGGAACGAGAGCGGATCGCAAAGGAAATTTCTTCTATTGACAGCAAGCAGGAAGAGCTTTTGGATATGAAAATCTCTGGCACCCTGACACTGGACGAGTTCAAGCGCATGATGGACAAGACTCGTGCAAAGAAAGCAGAACCGGAAACGGCACTTGATAACATGACAAACCGGGAAGAGATCGCAGAGCAAATGGAGGATCAGGTTGAGCGTATGAAACGAGCGCTATCCTTCAAACTGGAAGAGCTGGAGGCGGGGATGGTCACCCGTGACTTTGCGGACAATTTTATCAAGCGAATCGACGTTACACCTTTGGACGAGGAGCATATTAGCCTGAAAATCCATCTTTTGACAGATGAAATCGTCCAGCGCGAGCTTGAAAAAATAAAAGGTCGTACTGGACAACTGAGTAAGGAAAAGCGCGGCTTCCGCCGCGCTTTTCTCATTCCCGCTCCGTCTCGTCCTTTCCGATGCGCATATTCCGCCACTCCTCCGGCAGGGCGTGGGAGATGAGCGGAAAGACATTCTCCGTGTCCGCCGTCGGCTGGATGTTGTAGGTGCCGTACTTGTTCACCATGTCGGCGCAGCTCTCCGGCCGGCCGAACACCGGATCGGTGAACGGCGCGTCGGGGAAGGGATAGTGCCTGCGTTCCTTCTTTTCTCTGCTCATAAAAAGATCACCTCCGGACTATTCTGCCCGCAGGCGATCCTTTTTATGTCCTTATCCGCGCAGCGACGGCGGGTACACGCCCGCGTCGTGCAGCGACCTGAGCGCCGCGGTGACCGCGTCCTTATCCTCATGATAGGTCATGCCGAACCACTTCGCGTCGGAATGCAGCACGCGCACGGAAAGCTCGCCCTTTTCGATCAGCTCGCCGACCATGCTCGGCAGCAGACATTCCTTTTTCAGCTCGCCCGCCGGCAGCGCGCGGAGGAAAGCGCCGAAGTACGCTTCCAGCTTTGTGAAGATCCACGGCGTAAAGCCCCAGAAATTCATGGATACCGGCGTGTCGGGCGCGTAGACCTCGCCCTGCGGGTCTTTGTCCACGTCGCGGATCGTGCCGTCGGGGAACAGCGTGAGCTTGAAGGTCTCCACGATTTTGTCGAGCCGCCCGTCCGTCACGTGGCACACGCCGCGCGTCACGCTGCCGTGCTCGCTGACCGTCTTATCCAGCCGGTAGCCGACCATCGCGGCCTCGCCCTCGGCTTTGAGCTTTCCCAGCTCGTCGTAGATCACGCGGAAAGCGTCCGCGCCGTAATAGTCGTCGGCATTGATGACGACGAACGGCTCATGGACGCACTCGCGCGCGCAGAGCACCGCGTGCGCCGTGCCGAAGGGCTTGGCGCGCCCCTCCGGAATGGAATAAAACGCAGGAACGCTCGAAAAATCCTGACAGGCGTAGCAGACCTCGACCGGCGAGCCGTCCGCCGCCGTCAGGTCGGCGACGCGCCTGCCGCAAAGCTCCTCCATCATGCCGCGCATCTCCGGCTTGATGATGAACACCACCTTGGTAAAGCCCGCGCGCAGGGCGTCGTAGATGGAGTATTCCATCAAAATCTCGCCGTTCGGCCCGATGCCGTCCACCTGCTTGCTGCCGCCGTAGCGCGAGCCCATGCCCGCCGCCATAATGACCAGCGCCGCTTTCATCGCATTTCCTCCTTATGCGTCGTTTTTATTATCATAGCCCATTTCCGCGCGGTTTTCAACTTCTTTTCCGCCGAAGCCTTGTTTTTCCCGAACCGAAGTGCTATATTAACTTTGCAACTT
>CAVKBJ010000086.1:0-6801 GCA_963654505.1 Lachnospiraceae bacterium | reverse complement strand
CGCCGTCTTTTTTCTCTCATAATGAAAGCGGGCAGGGCTTTTCGCCCTGCCCGCTTTTTCTGTCACTTTCGATACGGGGTATCGCTGAGGGGAAGGCTCTGGCGGAATTTGCCGTCGAGCTTGTAGTAGGCGAGGGCGCAGGCGGGAGCGGTCGGGATCATGCACAGCTCTCCGCAGCCCTTGGCGCCCAGCGAGAACGGCAGCTTGTCCTTCTCGTCCGGCTGACAGAGGATAACCTCCAGCTCCGGTGCCTCCGTCGCGCGCATAAAGCCGATCGTGCCGAATTTGCTCCTGGGATAGCCGTCCACGCACTCATATTTTTCCGTGACACCGTAGCCGATGCCCATGACCATGCCGCCCTCGATCTGTCCCTCCACGGACTGAATATTGACGGGCGTGCCCACGTCGAAGGCGGAAACCGCCTTTTCAATGCGTCCCTGCTCGTTCAGGATAATGACCTGCGCGCCGTAGGAATAGGAAACGTGGCTGATGGGGTTCTCCTTGATCGCGCCCAGCGGGTCGGTCTTGGCAGAGTATTCGCCAAAAAACTCCTGTCCCTCCAGCTCCGCGACCGTCTTTCCGCCGGAGAGCGCCTGCTTCAGCTTTTCTCCCACGCGGCGAGCGGCCTCGCCGGTCATGACCGTCTGGCGCGAGGCGGTGGATGTTCCCGCGTCCGGCGTGCGGACGGTGTCCGCCGTTTCAAAGACGAACAGCGCGGGGTCAAGCTCCGTCACATGGCAGATCTCCGTCAGCACCATCTGCCCGATGCCCTGTCCCATGCAGGAGGCGGAGGTGCGGATATGAATTTTGCCCTGCTCTACGCTCAGCAGCACGCGGCCGACGTCCTTCTTCCCCATGCCGGTGCCGGAGTTTTTGAAGCCGCAGGCGATGCCGGCGTAGGGGTGGGCGTAGTAAACGTCCTTCACCGCGTCAAGACAGGCCGCCATGTTGGTGTTCGGGTCCGCGGTCTGACCGTTGGGCAGAACGTCGCCGGGCTTGATGACGTTGCGGCGGCGGAACTCCCACGGGTCGATGCCCACCATCTCCGCCAGCAGATTGATGTTCATTTCCGTGGCGAAGCAGCTCTGCGTGACGCCGAAGCCGCGGAACGCACCGGAAACCACGTTGTTCGTATAGACGGACATTCCGAAAATGTCGATATTCTGATAGTTGTACGGACCGGCGGCGTGGGTGCAGGCGCGGTGCAACACCGGACCGCCCAGCGAGGCGTATGCGCCCGTGTCGGCAATGATGATGCCCTTCATGCCGGTGAGGATGCCGTTTTCGTCGCAGGCTGTGGTGAACTCCATCTCCATCGGGTGGCGCTTGACGTGATAGTCGAGCGACTCCTGACGGCTGTACTTCACCTTGACGGGCTTTTTCGTCGCCCACGCCATCAGCGCGGCGTACTGCTGGACGGACATATCCTCCTTGCCGCCGAAGCCGCCGCCAACCAGCGAGGCGCGGCAGTGGACCTTTTCCTTCGGGAGCTGAAGCATCTGCGCACACTCGCGCTGTACGTCGTAAATGGATTGGCTGGTGGTATAGATCAGCAGACCGTCCTCGCCCTCCGGCATGGCGACGCAGCACTCCGGCTCCATGAAGCCATGCTCCTGCCAGCCGGTTTTATATTTGCGCGTCACGACGTACTTTGAGTTTTTGATCGCCTCGTCCGCGTTGCCGCGCACAAGGTTCGCGCGGCTCATCACATTACCGTCCGGATGGATCAGCGGCGCGTCGCCGCGCAGCGCGTCAAAGGGGCTGGTCACGGCGGGCAGCTCGGTATAGTCCACCTCGACCAGCGCAGCGATCTCGTTCAGCTTTTCCTTTTTGTCGGTGGCGACGACCGCCAGCACGTTGCCCACGTAGCGGGTCACGTCGCCCTCGCCCATCATCACGTCCCAGTCCTGCTTGATGTGGCCGATCTTGTTGCAGGGGACGTCCGCCTTCGTGAGCACCCTCACGCAGTCAGGATGCGCGGCGGCGCGGCTGACGTCGATTTTATTGATGCGGGCGCGCGGATAGCGGGAATAGACGCAGCGGGCATACAGCATCCCGTCCACAACGATGTCGTCGGCAAAGAGACCCGTGCCGTTGACCTTCTCCGCCGCGTCGATGCGCTTGGCGTGCTCATCCATGTGCAGCGTCTTGGGTGCGGGAGGAATGGCTTTCTTTTCGCGGAAGAAGTCCGCCGCCATCAAAATGGCGTCCTCGATCTTCTTATAGCCCGTGCAGCGGCAGAGATTGCCGCGGATCGCCTGCTTTACGTCGGCGCGGGTGGGGTTCAGGTTCACGTCCAGCAGGCTCTTGGCGGAGATGATCATGCCCGGAATGCAAAAGCCGCACTGCACCGCGCCGGCCTCTGCAAAGCAGTGCTCGTATACCCTCATTTCCCCGACAGGAATACCCTCCACCGTGAGGATGCTCTTTCCCTCGAGCTTACTCAGGGACACGACGCAGGCTTTCGTTTTCTTGCCGTCTACCAGCACCGTGCAGGTGCCGCAGACGCCTTCGCTGCACCCGTCCTTGGCCGCGGTCAGATGCAGGTCGTCTCGCAGAAACGGCAGCAGCTTTTTGTCCTGCTCGGAGGTATACTCCCTGCCGTTGATCAACAGCTTATACATAAAGTCCTATGCTCCTTTTTGTTTTTGAGCAGGGGCGCTTCAGACGCCCTTTTCCGTCAGGAAATCGCCCAGCAGGTTCATGCAGACGGTCTTGCGGTACTCGGCGCTGACGCGGCCGCGCGTCAGCACCAGCTTTTCGCTGTAAGCCCTGAGCAGCTCCGGCTTGATTGCCCTGGCCTCATTTAAGGTCTTGCCGGGCAGCATGGCCTCCAGCTCGCGGTAGCGGAGCACCGTGTCGGCCACCGCGCCGAAGCCGGCGGAAAAGCGGGTGATGACGCCGTTCTCCACGCTCAGAAGGCCCGCAAAGGACACACGGGAGATGGCCAGCGCGTTGCGTCCGCCGACCTTCTTGTAGTAGTAATCGTTGATGCCGGCCTTGGGCAGCAGGATCTCCGCGATGATCTCGTCACTGGCAAGGTCGAGCTTTTTGCGGCCCAGATAGAACCTCTCCACATCCACGACGCGCTCACCCTTGGCGGACAGCAGTCTCAGCTTCGCACCGGTGACGAACTCGACGAGCACGGAGTCCGCCTTGGCGGAGCCGTTGCCGAGGTTGCCGCCGAAAGTGCCCGCGTTGCGGATAGCGGGGGCAGCGATGCGAGAGACTGCCTCCTTCATGAGCTGCGGAACGATGGGGCTTGCCAGCGCCTCGGTGTAGGTAACAGCCGCGCCGATGCGAACGTACTCCGCGTCCTCGCAAATTCCCTTGAGCTCCGAGAGCTTGCCGAGAAACAGATAGCTGACGTTCGGGCGATTCTCCACCATCAGATCGGTGCCGCCCGCGTAGGGAACGAGATCGTACTTGCCGCGAAGCTCCAGCGCCTCCGCCAGCGTTTTGGGAACGTATCCGTTTACCATAATCCATTGCCCTCCTTTGCCGCGTTCATGATGGCGTTTACAATGGCGTTATAGCCCGTGCAGCGGCAGAGGTTGCCGGACATCCCCACGCGGATTTCCTCCTCAGTGGGGTGCGGGTTTGCGGATAAAATGCTCTCCGCCGCCAGCACCATGCCGGGGATGCAGAAGCCGCACTGCACGGCGGACACCGCCGCGAACGCCTTGTCGAGCGCCTTGAAGCGCTCGGTCTCGCGATAACCCTCGAGCGTCACGACGGTGCTTCCCTCGACCGCGCCCATCGCCACACCGCAGGAGTTGATGAGCTTCCCGTCCAGCAAAACCGAGCACGCGCCGCACTCGCCCTCCTTACAGCCGCACTTGACGGAGGTGCAGCGGAACGTATCGCGCAGCACGTCCAGCAACCGGTCGGCCGCGCTGCCCGCGTAGGAAACGGCCTTGCCGTTGAGAGTGAATTGAATGTCGTTCATTACGATTCCTCCTTTGCCAAAACCCTGATGGTGTCCTCGGCGGTGAACGGCGCGTGGTTCAGGCGGAAACCGCCGCCCAGCGCCTGCTCGACAGCCTCCACGTAGGCGGGCGCCGCGCCCACCAGGGGCAGCTCGCCCGCGCCCTTTGCGCCGTAAGGCCCGAAGGGGTACTCCTCCACGTGGAGCTGGCAGTTCAGCACCGGCACGTCCACAGCGGTGGGGATCAGATAATCCGAGAAGGAGTTGTTGCGGATGCAGCCCCTGTTATCGTAATTCATGAACTCCGTGGAGGCGTAGCCGATGCCCTGTAAGAAACCGCCCTCCATCTGGCCCATGACGATGTTGTAGTCCATCGGCGTGCCCACGTCGAACGACGCATACGCGCCGAGGATCTTGCTGACGCCGGTGTAGGTGTCCACCTCGACCTCGATGGCCTGCGCGCCCCATGCGTAGGTGGGGTATGCGTCGCCGCGGAATTTATCGAGATAGAACGGGATCATGAAGTCCGGCTCGGTGTAACGCTCCTCGACCATCTGATCCTTGCCGTCCTCCCACTCGTCGCGCAGCTTGATGGCGGCGCGGCGCAGCAGCTCGCCCACGGTCATCAGGGAGCGGGACGCCACGGTGGGACCGGAGTCCGGCACGCGGGAGGTGTCGGGGTGGTCGTAGAACACCTTCTCCAGCGGGAGGTTCAGCTCGTGCGCCACGATCTTCGGGAAGGTGGTGCGAAGTCCCTGACCGATCTCGCCGTTGGAAGCGAGGATCTCCACCGTCCCGTCCTTATACTTGCGCAGGCGCGCGACGGCCTTGATGATGTCGCGCTCTCCGGAGCCGGTGAAGCCCGCGCCGTGGAAGTGCATGGAAAAGCCGATGCCCCTGCGGTAACGGCCTGTCTGCGGCTTGGCGTATTCCTTGTGCTTACGCCGCAGATCGCAGGCTTTGTCCACCTCGTCGATCATGGCGGGCAGCGGCACCGGAAAGTGGTACCTGCCGGAGGTGGAGGTGGCGTCGCCCTGCTTAACCAGGTGCGCCTCCCTGAACTCCAGCGTGTCCGCGCCGAGGTCCTTCGCGATGTGATCCATCATCATCTCGACGGCGAAGAACGTCTGCGGCGCGCCGAAGCCGCGGTACGCGCCCGACGGCGTGGTGTTGGTCTTGAGGGCGCGACCGTGGACGTGCAGGTTCTCGATGTTGTAGACGCCGTCGGCGCAGATGATGCCGCGCTGCAAAACGACTGCGGAGAGCGTGGTGTACGCACCGCCGTTGAATTTCACGTCGATGTCCATCGCCGTCACTCTGCCGTCCTTGACGGCGACCTTGTAGGCGCACAGCGACGGGTGCCGCTTGGAGGTGAACTCCAGATCCTCCCGCCGGTCAAAGACGCAGCGCACGGGCTTGCCGCATTTCTTCGCGGCAACAGCCACCTGACAGCCGAGGATGGACGGGAACGCCTCCTTGCCGCCGAAGCCGCCGCCTGTGACGTCCTGATGGATATGCACATCGGCGGGGCCGCAGCCGAGCGCGCGCATGACCGCTCCGTGGACGTAATAGGCGCACTGCATCGAGCCGTGGACGTACATCCGTCCGCCCTCCTCCGGCTCTGCCATCATGCCCTGCGTTTCCAGATAGGTCTGGTCCTGATAGCCGGTCTCGAACTCCTCCTCATAGACCTTGTCCGCCTCGGCGAAAGCCTTGTCGATGTCGCCCTTTTCGTATTCGTAGTTGAAAAAGACCTCGTCGGCCCTGCGCAGGTCGAGCATGGGATCAAGCTCCTCATACTCCACCTCGATGCGGCGGAGAATATCCTCGCAGACCGCCTCGTCGGGGCCGCAGACCATGCCGATCGGCTCGCCAATGTACTCCACCGTCTCGCGGGCGTACACGGGGGTATCGTCCATGACGATGTTCACGTTGTTGTCGCCGGGAACGTCGCTGCGGTCAACGTAATAGTAGCCGTCCGGCAGCTCCGGCACCCTCACAGCGAGCAGCTTCGCCCGCGCATATTTGGAGCGGAGCAGCTTGCCGCAGAGGATACCATGCCTGTCGATGTCGCAGACATATACGGAGCGTCCCTCCATCTTGGGCGCATGGTCCTTCTTCACGACCGATTCTGAAATGTTATGCAATGCAGATTCCTCCCTCATTGTTTTATTCCTGATACCGCTGTACACAGCGGGAGTATTGCTCAAAGGTGTCCAGATCCGTCCGGCAGCCCGCGTCGTCCACCGGAACGGTAACGATCTTGTCCTCATGGAGCTTCCAGAAGCCCCGCAGGCCCTCCGTGCCGTCATAGCGCAGAATGTCAGGGATAAAGCGGCTGTCGATCAGCGGCGGATGCTTGCGGTAGCCCTCCAGCGTGGGAAAGACGATCGCGGGCGCACCCTCCGGCATGGCGCGGTACACCGATAGAAACGTCTCTTTGGCCACCACGGGCATATCCCCCGGCAGCAGGAAAAAGGCGTCGCACGGCGGCATGGCGGCAAGGCCGAGCTTCACGGAGGCCAGCATATCCGTCGCGGCATAACCGTCGTTGCAGGTCAGCGTCAATATGTCTCCCGGATAACGGCTGCACAGGAGCTTTTCCACCTCCTGCCCGCGGTATCCGAGGACGACCGTGACCGGGCTGACGCCGCACACGAGCATGGAGTCAACGGTGTTTTCGATCAGCGTCCTGCCCCGCAGCGGCAGCAGCGGCTTGAACGCCCCCATCCGGCTGGACAGCCCCGCCGCAAGGATCAGCCCTCCGATACGGCGTCTTGCATTGATCTCCTCCCGCATATCCGTCATGCTCCTATTGCAATAAGTTTTGGTTGGAAGCCCAGCATCCGGCTGGGCTTCTTTCCATCTCTCCA